>CAXTDA010000040.1:0-8201 GCA_964242935.1 uncultured Burkholderiaceae bacterium
CTTCTCGCAGAAGAACATCAACTGCTCGATCGCCGAATCGATCGCGCGCTTCGACGCGGTGTTCATCGCCGCGCGCGAGCAGAACATCAAGGTGCGCGGCTACGTGTCGTGCGTGGTCGACTGTCCGTACGAGGGCCCGGTCGCGCCGCAGGCGGTCGCCGACGTGTCGCAGGCGCTCTACGAACGCGGCGCCTACGAGGTCTCGCTCGGCGACACGATCGGCACCGGCACGCCGGCGACGATCGAACGGATGCTGGATGCGGCCGCCCGCGTCGTGCCGATCGATCGCCTCGCCGGTCACTATCACGACACGTACGGGATGGCGGTCGCGAACGTCGACGCGTCGTTGCGCTTCGGCATCCGCACGTTCGACAGCTCGGTGTCGGGGCTCGGCGGCTGTCCGTATGCGAAGGGGGCGACCGGCAACGTCGCGACCGAGGACGTCGTCTACCTGCTCGACGGCCTCGGCGCGAAGACCGGCATCGACCTCGACCTGCTGATCGACGCGTCGGTGTGGATCAGCGGACGGCTCGGCCGCGAGCCGGGCTCTCGCGTGACGCGCGCGATGCTCGCGAAGCGCGCCACCACCATCGCTTGAGGAGGGGTCATGCTGAAGGATCGGGATGCTGTTGCGATCGTCGCGGTCCGCGACATCGACCGCGCGCGCGAGTTCTACGAATCCCTGCTCGGGCTTCCGCTCGTCGAGGAAGGTCCGGGCGACGTCCTGGTCTTCAACACCGGGTCGACGTCGCTGATGGTCTACCCGTCGGCCGAGGCCGGCAGCAACCGGGCGAACGCGGTGGTCTGGCCGTGCGGCCACGAGTTCGACGCCATCGTCGCGGACCTCGAACGGAAGGGCGTCGCGTTCGAGCACTATCCGGGGATGGACGACACGCGCGTCGACGGCAACGTCCACGTCTCGGGCCCGATGCGGCTCGCGTGGTTCAAGGATCCCGACGGCAACATCCTGCACATCAACAACTTCTGACGCGCACCGCGACTCCGCCGCCGCCGACCACGCGTATCTGAACGGCGGCCTTGTCCGCCGTTCGTCGACCCGTCCACCCGGGCGCGTCGCACCGCACACCCCTTCTGGAGATTCCATGTCCGTTCGCTTCAAGTCGCTGCTCGCCGCCGCCGGTCTCGTCGTCGCCGTCACCGCGTCCGCGCAGTCCGTGCCCGCGGCGCCGAGCCGCATCCGCGGCGAGATCGTGTCGATTGCCGGCGACACGCTGATCGTCAAGCGCAACAACGCCGACAACGTCACGATCGACTTCAAGGCCGACGTGCCGGTCGGCGCCGTGAAGAACGTCAAGCTCGCCGACGTCAAGCCGGGCGCCTTCGTCGGTGCGGCGTCGGTGCCGAACGCCGACGGCAAGCAGGTCGCGCGCGAGGTGCTCGTGTTTCCCGAGGCCATGCGCGGCGCCAACGAGGGTCACTACGCCTGGGACCTGTTGCCGGGCTCGATGATGACGAACGCGAACGTGGACACGGTCGTGCAGGCCAGCAACGGCCGCGAGCTGACGCTGTCGTACAAGGGCGGCAGCAAGACGGTTGTCGTGCCCGACAACGCGCCGGTCGTCACGTTCACCGAGGCCGTCCGCGGCGACGTGGTCGCGGGGAAGAAGGTGTTCATCGTCGCGAAGCTGAACGAGCCGGGCAAGTACACGGCGCTCCGCGTGATCGTCGAGAAGGACGGCGTCGTCCCGCCGATGTGAACGAAGCACGCGGTCGTCCGCGGGCCAGCCTCTCCGCCTCGGCGCGTCGCGCCGACCCGCACTGGTATCGTTCTTGCTCGCGCTCCCTGACCGTTTCGACGGACGTCGTTTCCCTCGATGGCCAGGCACCCCGGATGCACTTCGACGACTCCCGCAGCAGCCCCTTCGTCGACTTCGAGGACGTCTGGCTCGCGTACAACGACGAGCTGCGCGCGGCCGAGCGCTTCGCGGTCGAGGCGATCGACCTGAAGGTCAGGCCGCACGAGTTCATCGCGATCGTCGGCCCGTCGGGCTGCGGCAAGTCGACCTTCATGAAGCTCGCAACCGGGCTGCGGATGCCGTCGATGGGCAGGATCCGCATCGACGGGCAACCGGTCACGGGCCCGCTCAAGATCTCGGGCATGGCGTTCCAGGCGCCGTTGCTGTTGCCGTGGCGCACCACGCTCGACAACGTGCTGCTGCCGCTCGAGATCGTCGAGCCGTACCGCTCGACGTTCAAGTCGAAGCGGAAGGAGTACGCCGAGCGCGCGCGGAGGCTGCTGCAGAAGGTCGGCCTCGGCGGCTACGAGGACCGCTTCCCCTGGCAGTTGTCGGGCGGCATGCAGCAGCGCGCGAGCATCTGCCGCGCGCTGATCCACGAACCGAAGATGCTGCTGCTCGACGAGCCGTTCGGCGCGCTCGACGCATTCACGCGCGAAGAGCTCTGGTGCATCCTGCGCGACCTCTGGACCGAGCAGCGATTCAACGTGATCCTCGTCACGCACGACCTGCGCGAGTCGGTGTTCCTTGCCGACACGGTGTACGTGATGAGCAAGTCGCCCGGCCGCTTCGTGGTCAGGCGCGAGATCGACCTGCCGCGTCCGCGCGAGCTCGAGCTGACCTACACCGGCGAGTTCGCCGACCTCGTGCTGGAGCTTCGCGGGCACATCGGCGCGATCCGCAGCACGGCGACCGCGACCGCCGCGGCGACGACGTCGTGATCAGCCGACGGCTCCTGCGCTGGTCGCCGTGGTTGTTGCTGACGGCGGTGCTGGTGGTCTGGCAGATGATCTGTTCGGCGTTCGGCGTCTCGGAGTTCATCTTCCCGAGTCCGGTCCGGATCGCGACGCAGCTCTGGGAGTTCAAGGCGATCATCGCCGGCCACGCCTGGCGGACCTACTGGGTGACGATGGCCGGCTTCGGCCTCGCGATCGTCGTCGGCGTGCTGCTCGGGTTCCTGATCGGCAGCTCGCGCCTCGCGTACGCGGCGGTCTACCCGTTGATGACCGCCTTCAACGCGTTGCCGAAGGCGGCCTTCGTGCCGATCCTGGTCGTGTGGTTCGGCATCGGCATCGGGCCGGCGATGCTGACCGCCTTCCTGATCAGCTTTTTCCCGATCATGGTGAACATCGCGACCGGCCTCGCCACGCTCGAGCCCGAGCTCGAGGACGTGCTGCGCGTGCTGGGCGCGAAGCGCTGGGACGTGCTGATGAAGATCGGGCTGCCGCGCTCGATGCCGTACTTCTACGGCTCGCTGAAGGTGGCGATCACGCTGGCCTTCGTCGGCAGCACGGTGTCGGAGATGACGGCCGCGAACGAAGGCATCGGCTACCTGCTGATCTCCGCCGGCTCGACGATGCAGATGGGCCTGGCGTTCGCCGGGCTGATGGTCGTGGGCGCGATGGCGATGGGAATGTACGAGCTGTTCGGCGCCATCGAGCGGCACACCACCGCGTGGGCGCATCGCGGCCTGCAGGGCGGCTGACCGGTACGGCGCCCGCGATCAGTTCTTCCCCGCGAAGTTCGCCGCGATGCGCTGCTGCAGGTAGTCGCCGGCGCTGATCGGCGGGTACTTGCCCGACGGCGATTCGATCAGCGCGTCCCGGTTGGCCTGGCAGAAGAAGGCGATGCTGTAGCGCGGTCCCATGTACTCGCCCGGCATCGGATTGCGTACGCGGTGGAAGTTGCTCGGCAGCTGGTCGTCGCTCCAGCGCATCAGCATGTCGCCGATGTTGCAGGTGATGACGTCCTCGTCGGGCGGGATCGACGTCCATTCCTGTTTCTCGAACTCGACCCCGGGGCACACCTGCAGGCCGCCCTGGCCGTGTCGCTGATAGAGGCCCGTCAGGCAGGCGATGTCGGTGGGCGCGCCGGCGCGCCAGAGCTCCAGGTGGTCCTGCGCCTCGGGCGGAATGGCGTAGTAGTGCAGCAGGCGCAGCGTGCTCTGGTATTCGGGGCTGGACTTGTCGTGGGCGCGGGTGAAGAACGCCTCGTCGAAGCCGAGCCTGATCGCAAAGCAAGAGAGCACCTTCATGCCGATCGCCCAGCTCTTCTGCTCGAAGTCCCGCATCGCCGCCTCGAAGCCGGGCAGCTCCTTTTCGGTGGGGAAGAGCTTGCCCATCAGGGGTAGCGTGACCTGGTAGCTCTCCTTCTGGTCGGCGGTGCCGGTCGATGGGCGGACCTGCGCCTTGCTCTCCCAGCCGGCGTTGTTGGCGAGCGGGTACTGCGCCTTGATGTCGCGCGGCAACGCGAAGAAGCGCTCGGCCTCGGCGAACGCGCGACGGATCGCCTCGAGCGGCAGGCCATGGTCGGTGAGCTGGAAGAAGCCGACGTCGACCGCGGCGTCCCACAGCTGGTCGGCGATCTCGGCGCGGCGACGCTCGAAGTCGGCGAGGCTGATGCGGCGCACCTCGCGCGTCGTGGTTTCGGAACCCATCGCGCCCATGCGCGATTCCTTGCTCAGTTCGTGCAGCGTGAAGGGGGTCACTGTCATGGAATCCTCCTGAATGCGTCGACGAGCCCGAGAGCAAGTCTCGGGCCGATCCGCGTCCTCCCCCAGATCGTGGTCGCAGCCGCGGTCGACCGCGCTTCGTTGGAACACGTCGCACTGATCATGCGCGGCGCGGGCACAGCGCCGGTGCTCGTGTCGGCTGGTCCCCGGCGGGTGCGTTGGCATGGAAGCTGCACTCGCAGGCCATCCGTCGCAGGATCGTCGACCACCGGAGGGCTTCGCCATGCAACGCCGTTCCCTGCTTTGCGCCACGGGCGCCGCCTCGCTGCTCGTCGCCACGCCGTTCGTGCGCGCGCAGGGCTCGCTCCAGAAGTTCAAGTTCAACCTCGGCTGGAAGATCGAGGCCACCGCGGCCGGCTTCCTGCTCGCGCAGCAGCGGGGTTACTACAAGGACGCCGGCCTCGATGTCGCGATCGACACCGGCAACGGCTCGGCCGCGGCCATCAGCCTGGTCGGCAGCGGCGCCTACGACTGCGCATCGGCCGACCTGGCGACGATGGTCGAGTTCGACGTCGTCAACCCGACGGCCGGACTGAAGGCGGTGGCGATCCAGTACGACCTCAATCCGAACTCCATCCTCGTGCGGAAGGACGGACCGATCGTCAAGCCTGCCGACCTGGCCGGCCGGACGCTGCTCGGCCAGCCGTTCAACGCGTCGCGGAAGCTGTTCCCGGTGTTCGCCAAGGCCCAGGGATTCGACCCGGCGGGCGTGAAGTGGGAGAACGTGACGCCCGACATCGGCGACACGCGCTTCGTGAAAGGCGACTTCGACGGCTCGGCCTACTTCTATTTCACCGGGCTGCTCAACCTCAAGCTGCGCGGCATGGGCCCGGAACAGATCCGCGTGTTCCGCTTCTCCGACTACGGGATGAAGTCGTACGGCAACGGGCTGGTCGCGAACGCGAAGAGCATGGAACAGGCGGATGCGATGAAAGCGTTCGTCAAGGCCACGACGCGCGGCTGGATCGACGTCATGGCCGACACCCAGGCCGGTGCGGCCGCCATCAAGTCGCGCGAGCCGCTGGCCAACGAGGCGATCGAGCACGAGCGGCTGAAGCTGATCGTCGACGGCTGCATGAGGACCGCCGGCACGCGCGCCAACGGCTGGGGCGCGGCCACGCCGGAGCGCCTGCAGGCCACCATCGCCGAGACGGTCGACGCGTTCGGACTGAAGTCGACCCCGCCCGTCGAGGCGATCTGGACCGACCGCTTCCTGCCGTCGGCGGCCGATCGGAAGCTGAAGGCCTGACGCGCACCGTCGTCGCTTCCGTCGGTCGATGCCGCAGTCCGCGAAAGCCGCGGCATGCAACTGTGGTTCAACCTGACGTGCCGCGACGTCGACGCCCAGATCGCCTTCTATCGCGGCGTGCTCGGACTGCCGGAGGCGGAACACGCGCGCTCGCCGATCTACCGGGCGCTCGAGACGGCGGACTTCCAGTTCGGCTTCAACGACGCGCGCGCCGCCTACGATCTGCTCGGTCTCGGCGGACGCGAACCGGCCGACGCGCCGACGCGCGCGACTGTCGCCTACGCGACGCTGATGCTCGAGTCGCCGGCCGCCGTCGATGCCGCCGTCGCGGCGGTCCTGGAACACGGCGGCCGGGTGGTCAAGGGTCCGTTCGTCACCTACTACGGCCAGTGGCAGGCGGTTCTCGCCGACCCGGAGGACAACGTCTTCCGGATCGCCACGACCGGCCTTCCCGAGAGTCCGTGACGACTACGTGGGATGGGTCGGGTCGATCCACTTGACGGTCTCGGGCTTCTCGACCGGCTCGATGTCGAGGTTGATCGCGACCGCCTCGCCGTCGCTTCGGCAGAGCACGCATTCGAGCGTCTCGTCGGCGCTCGCGTTGATCTCCTGGTGCGGCACGCACGGCGGGATGTAGATGAAGTCGCCGGGTCCGGCTTCGGCCATGAACTCGAGCCGCTCGCCCCAGCGCATCCGCGCCTTGCCCCTGACGACGTAGATCACGCTCTCGAGAGGGCCGTGATGATGCGCCCCGGTCTTCGCGTCGGGATGGATGTGGACCGTGCCGGCCCAGAGCTTCTGCGCCCCGACGCGCGCGAAGTTGATCGCGGCCTTCCGATCCATTCCGGGCGTCTGCGCGGTGTTCGGGTCGAGCTGGTCGGCGCCCACGACGCGGACGCCGTCGGTCTTCCACCGTCCCGTGGCGGTCTCCGGTGTCGCGGCCGTCATGGTCCGGTCCTTTCGATCGGGCGAAGCAGGACGGCGTGGACCACCTTCAATGCGCCGTCGTGCTGGCGAGCAGCCACGTCATGAACGCGCAGAAGCCGACCGCCATCAGGAGGACGATCAGCAGCCGGCCGAAGTACGGGCCGCCGCGTTCCGGCGGGGCGTCGGCGGGCCGGTCGCGCGGTTCTTGCGGCTCGGGCATGCGATGGCTCGTCGGGTCGTCCGGTCCGTCTCTCGAAGGGCGGGACGCGACCGGTGATGATAGCGCGTCCCCGCTTCAGCCGCGCATTGAGCCGATGGACGAAGGCGCATTGGCTGGGCGTCCGACGCGCCTTCGCAATCGCCGACGGTACAACGTCTGTTCTCGCGGCGCGCAATGTCGGCCGTGCATTCAACGAACATGTGAGGATGTCCACGATGTCAACGAAACCCAGCAACATCAAGGCGGTGCCTGCGGGCCTCGTCGACGAATCGCAGTCGGCCGTCGAGCCGAGCCTTCACCAGCAGGCGGGAAGCGGATCGCACGAGACGCAGAAGTTCGGCGATGTCGTGCCGATGCCGCACGGCCTGCCCGCGGACACGGTGTCGAAGAGCGTCGAGGCGCTGAACAGGGTCCTCGCGGACACGATCACGATCCGCGACATGTACAAGAAGCACCACTGGCAGGTCGTCGGCCCGACGTTCAACCAGCTGCACCTGATGTACGACGAGCACTTCACCGCGCAGGTCGAGCTGGTCGACATGCTCGCCGAGCGCATCCAGATCCTCGGCGGCATCTCGCTCGCGATGGCGGCCGACGTCGCCGAGGAGACGCGCATCCCGCGTCCGCCGCGCGGACGTGAGCCGGCCGCGGTCCAGCTGTCGCGACTGATCGACGCGCACACGCTGATCATCAAGGAGGCGCGCGACCTGGCCGAGAAGGCGCAGGACGACAAGGACTCGGGCACCAACGACCTGCTCGTCAGCAACGTGCTGCGCACGAACGAGCTGCAGGTCTGGTTCCTGTCGGAACACCTGGTCGCCGCGACGCCGGTGTAACGCGACGCGTTTCCGAGTCGACGAGGCCCGCATGAGCGGGCCTCGCGCATTTGGAGGCCCGCGTCAGAGCCCGCCGAAGCAGAGGTACTTGAGCTCGAGGTAGTCGTCGATCCCGTACTTCGACCCCTCGCGGCCGAGCCCGCTCTCCTTCACGCCGCCGAACGGCGCGACATCGGTCGAGATCAGTCCTTCGTTGATGCCGACCATGCCGCATTCGAGCGCGTCGGCGACGCGCCAGATGCGGCCGATGTCGCGGCCGTAGAAGTAGGACGCGAGGCCGAACTCGGTGTCGTTCGCCATCTCGATCGCCTCGGCTTCGGTCGCGAAGCGGAAGATCGGCGCGACCGGGCCGAACGTCTCCTCGTGGAAGATCAGCATGTCGCGCGTCGCGCCGGTCAGGACCGTCGGCTCGTAGAAGTTCGCCCCGAGCGCGTGGCGCTTGCCGCCGACCACCACCGTCGCGCCCTTCGCCGTCGCGTCG
>CAXTDA010000040.1:8301-16003 GCA_964242935.1 uncultured Burkholderiaceae bacterium
GAGCGCGTGGCGCTTGCCGCCGACCACCACCGTCGCGCCCTTCGCCGTCGCGTCGGTCACGTGCTCGTCGGCCTTGTCGACCGCCTTGCCGTCGATCAGCGGGCCGATCGTCGTCCCGGCGCTCATCCCGTCGCCGACCTTGAGCGCCTGGACCGCCGCGGTGAGCTTCGCGACGAACGCATCGTGGACGCCGTCCTGGACCAGCAGGCGGTTCGCGCAGACGCAGGTCTGGCCGGCGTTGCGGAATTTCGAGACGATCGCGCCCTTGACCGCGGCGTCGAGGTCGGCGTCGTCGAAGACGATGAACGGCGCGTTGCCGCCGAGCTCCATCGACGTCTTCTTGACCGTCGCCGCGCACTGCGCCAGCAGCACCTTGCCGATCTCGGTCGATCCGGTGAAGCTCAGCTTCCGCACGGTCGGGTTCGACGTCAGCTCGCCGCCGATGTCGCCGGCCGAGCCGGTCACGCACGAGAACACGCCGTGCGGAATGCCGGCGCGATGCGCGAGCTCGGAGAGCGCGAGCGCGGTGAACGGCGTCTGGCTCGCCGGCTTCAGCACCATCGTGCAACCGGCGGCGAGCGCCGGGCCGGCCTTCCGCGTGATCATCGCCGCAGGGAAGTTCCACGGGGTGATCGCCGCGCAGACGCCGATCGGCTGCTTCAGCACGACGATGCGGCGGTCCGCGGCGGGCGCCGGAATGGTGTCGCCGTAGATCCGCTTCGCTTCCTCGGCGAACCACTCGATGAACGACGCGGCGTAGACGATCTCGCCGACGCTCTCGACGAGCGGCTTGCCCTGCTCGGCCGTCATCAGTGCGCCGAGGTCGTCCTTGTGCTCGAGCATCAACTCGTACCAGCGCCGCAGCAGGGCCGCGCGTTCCTTGCCGGTCTTCGCGCGCCAGGCGGGCAACGCGGCGTCGGCGGCCTCGATCGCGCGCCGCGTCTCGTCGCGGCCCATGCGCGGCACGGTGCCGAGGGTCGCGCCGGTCGCCGGGTTGACGACCGTGATCACGGCGCCGCCGTCGGCGTCGAGCCACTGGCCGTCGATGTACGCCTGCTGCCGGAAGAGGGCGCCGTCCTCGAGGCCGATCGGATGGATGTCGCGGGGCATGGAGTTCTCCTGAAATGCGTGGGCGTCGCGGCGATGTGAAGCCGGTGCGCGAACCGGTGCACGCGGCGCGAAACCCGCGATTTTCGCACGAGTCGGCGGGCGACGTCGGCGACCGCGCCGGTCCGGTCGCGACCGCGCCAGCGCTCAGCGCGTCGTGGTCGTTGCGACGGCCGCGATCGGGACGACCCGGTCGATCGGCGCCGTGTCGCTTCCCACGACCGCCGCGGCGGCTTCCTTCTCGATCTGCCGCGCGATCAGGCGACGGAACATGGTCAGGCCGAGGTCGAGCCCGCAGGGGACCGGCTGGAACGCCGGGTCGTCGCGCAGACTCTTCGCCTGCGCGGTCGTGATCGCCCGATCCTCCTCGAACGCCGTGAGGATGCTGCGGAACAACGCGTCGTTGACCGCCGGGTCGTCCTGGTCGAAGTCGCGCGGCTGCGCGAAGAAGTAGTGCGACGAATGCGCCGTCTCCGGTGTCACCGCCTGGCAGTGGCGGAACTGGATCGCGCCGTCGAAGACGCCGCGCTCGGCGCCCGATCCGGCCGGCGCGAACCCGGAATTCATGATCAGCACGCCGGGCAGCAGGAAGTCGTAGTCGTTCCAGCGGTCGACGTGCCCGTGCATCCCTTTCGTCGCGAGCAACTTCGCGACGAACGGCGCCGGCGGCCGGTCCATGAACCAGCGCTTGATGCGCAGACCCCGCTCGAGCGGCTCGATCTTCGAGCGCAGCTGCGCATATTCCTCCGACCCGCCGAGCGTCGTCGGATGGACGTAAGACAGGTGCGAGAAGTCGAGCAGGTTGTCGTTGATCAGCTGGTAGTCGACGTCGTAGTGCAGGTAGCCGGGCGGCGTGCAGGCCCAGTCGGGATCGTCGAGCCAGCGCGTGTCGGGGATCAGCGACGGGTCGGCCGACGCCGGGTCGCCCATCCACAGCCAGATCCAGCGATGGCTCTCGCATACCGCGTAGCGCTTCACGCGGGCCTTCGTGGGGATGCGGTCCTGGCCGGGGATCTCGATGCAGACGCCCCGGGCGTCGTACAGGAAGCCGTGATACAGGCAACGGACGGTATCGCCTTCGCGACGCCCGCACGAGAGCGGCAGGCCGCGATGGCAGCAGCGGTCGTCGAACGCGTGGACGACGCCGTCGGCGCCGCGCCAGAGCACGATCGGCTTGCCGCAGATCGTGCGGGCGAAGAGGCCGTCGACCGTCACCTCGTGGTCCCACGCGGCCACGTACCAGCAGTCGTTCATGAACATCGGTACTCCCCTAAGCCGACGTCACTCCACGAAGCGCCACTTGCCGTTGTCGATCGTGACCATCACCTGGCTGCGTTCGTCGGCCCCGTTGTGGTCGGTCGCGCTGGTCGTGTAGACGCCTTCGGTCAGCGTCAGGTTCTTCGTCTTCTCGAGCGCGTCGCGAAGCGCCTTCCGGAACGCGGGCGTGCCCGGCGGCGTCGCCTTGACGACCGCCGGCAGCGCGTTGTCGAGCAGCAGGTACGCGTCCCACGCCATGCCGCCGAACAGCGTCCGCGACGCCGGGCCGTTCGCGGCCTCGTACTTGTTGACGTAGGCGACGGCCACCGCCTTGACCTGGTTGCTCGCCGGCAACTGCTCGGCGACCAGCATCGGCGAGACCGGCAGCAGCGTGCCGTTGACCGCGGCGCCGCCGATCCGCAGGTAGTCGTTGTTGGCGATCGCCTGGGTCTGGAAGACGGTGCCGGCGAAGCCGCGGTTCTTGATCTCGAGCTGCGGCATCAGCGCCGGCGTACCGGCCGCGGCGACCAGCACCGCGTCGGGCTTCGTCGTCAGGAGCTTCAGCGTCTGCGCGACGAAGCTCGTGTCGGTCGCCGCGTAGCGCTCGACGTCGACGATCTCGATGCCGGCCGCGGGCGCCATCTTCTGCGCGACGTCGACGAACGTCTGGCCATACGCATTGCTGACCGCGACGATCGCGAGGCGCTTCTGGCCCTTCTTCTTCAGGTGATCGAAGATCATCTTCAGCGGCACCTCCTCGCCGGGCGGCATCTTGAAGGCCCAGCGCCGCGGGCCGTCGGCCGGCAGCACGATCGCGTTGCTGCCGGCGAGCGTGATGATCGGCGTCTCGGTGTCGCCGGCGACCTGGACCGCGGCCAGCGACGTCGGCGTGATCGACGGGCCGACCAGCACGTCGACCTTGTATTCGGACGTGAGCTTCCGCGCGGCGACCGACGCGGCGGTCGGGTCCGAGGTGTCGTCGAGGATCGTCACGACGAGCTTCTGTCCGGCGATCTCTTTCGGCCACAGGTCGACCGTGTTCTTCGCCGGGATGCCGAGCGACGCGCCGGCGCCGGTCAGGGACAGGATCACGCCGACGTTGACGTCGGCACGGGCCGCGGTCGCCAAGACGACCCCGGCCACCAGGCCGACCAGCGACTTCGCTAGAGCCGACTTCGATGCGTTCATGCTGTCTCCCGTCCTGTGATTTTCGTGCGCGATCATACGTCGCTCAGCGCCGCTCCCGCGCTTCGGCCCGGACCACGTCGTCGAGCGTGCGCAGGAACGCGTCGGCCGCCGGCGACAGCGAGCGGCCGGCGAGCGTGAACGCGCAGACCTCGCGATAGAACACCGGCGCGACGAGCGGCAGCATCTTCAGTCCGTAGCCGCGCACGATCGGCCGCGAGTACGACGGGCACGCCGTCACGCCGAGGCCCGACGCCGCGAGGCCGAGCGCCGTCGTCATGTACGAGACCTCGTACGCCGGCTCGAGCCGGACCTGCCGCAACTGGGCCGCGAGCTCGGGCACCAGGCGCTTCATGAAGTCGCGGGTCGGCGCGACGAACGGATGCGTGGCCACGTCCGACCACCGGACGCGGCGGAGTGCGGCGAGCGGATGGTCGGGACGGCAGATCAGCCAGTGGCGATCGCTCAGCACCGGTCGGCGCTGCAGTTCCGCGCCCGACGTCGTGTCCGGCCCGATCGCGAGCTCGACGTCGCCGCCGGAGAGCCGGGCCAACATCAGCTCCGGCAACGTGTCGGTCAGTCGCACGTCGACCGCCGGATGGACGGTACGGAAGGCCGCGATCACGCGCGGCATCAGCGTGCAGGCCATCAGCTGCGGGGCGCCGACCCGCAGCAGCCCGCGGCGCTTGTCGCGGAGCCCGGCGACGCGCGCGGTCCCCGCCTCGAGCTCGACGAAGATCTGGTCGACGTGCGGCAGGAAGTCGCGGCCGGCCTCGGTCAGCTCCACGCGCCGCGTGTGCCGGTCGAAGAGACGCGTGCCGAGCTCGCGCTCCAGCTCGCGGACGAGGACGCTCAGCGCCGACTGGGTCAGGTGCAGTTGGCCTGCCGCCGCGGTGAAGCTGCCGAGCGCGGCCACGGCCGTGAACGCGCGCAACTGACGCAACGTGACATTCATGAAGCGGCTCCATCAATCGATGAAGAAATGTCGATTGAATCATGGATCGGTTTGCGCTTGAATGGCGCTTCCATTCACGCCCCGCGCCGCCCATGCCCAACTCCGTCGCCGTCCCGTCACCGAACGCCGCGCCCGTCCCGATCGCCGGTCTCCATCATTTCGCGTGGCGCTGCGGCGATTGCGAGGAGACGCGTCACTTCTACGAGGACCTGCTCGGGCTGCCGCTGGTCCACGTGATCCGCGCCGACATCGTGCCGAGCACCGGCGCCTGGTGTCCCTACGTCCACATCTTCTTCCGGATGGGCGACGGCTCGTTCATCGCGTTCTTCGACCTCGGCGACGACGTGAAGGCGCTGCCGTCGCCGAATACGCCGGACTGGGTCAACCACATCGCGTTGCGGGTGGACTCGGTCGACGCGTTGCTGCAGGCGAAGCGGCGGCTGGAAGACGCCGGCGTCGCGGTGCTCGGCATCACCGACCATCACATCATCGAGTCGATCTATTTCTTCGACCCCAACGGCATCCGCGTCGAGCTGACGACGCCCACCGTGCCGGCGAGCGAAATGGAGCGCCTCGCGACCGTCGCGCACGACGACCTCGAACGCTGGAACGTCGAGAAGGCGGCGCGGCGCGCGGAACGATCGCGAGCGCTCGCGGCGTGACGGCGGTGCTCGACGCGCCGCAGCTCGCGGTGATCGACGTCAAGCCCGGTGCCGCGATGGAGAGCCAGTCGGGGCTGCAGATGCTCCGGCCGCGCATCTACGGCGCGTATCGGGAGCCGGCCGGCCGGAAGGACGTCGCGGCGATCGTGATGCATCCGACCAGCAACTTCATGGGCCATTACCTGCTCGCGCCGCTCGCCGACCGCGGCATCTGCTGCATGGGCCTCAACTCGCGCTACATGGGCAACGACGCGGTACTGCTGATGGAACGCGCGATCCAGGACCTCGGCGCCGGCGTCCGCTTCCTCCGCGACGCGGGCTATCGGAAGGTCGTGCTGATCGGCAACTCGGGCGGCGCGGCGCTCGTCAGCTTCTACCAGGCGCAGGCGGAGCGGCTGACGATCGAGACGCTGGTCGACGGCGACCCGGCGGGACTGCATCCCGACGACCTGCCGCCGGTCGACGGGCTCGCGCTCTGCGCGGCGCACCTCGGCCGCGCGCGTCTGCTGCTCGACTGGATCGATCCGTCGGTGACCGACGAGCACGATCCGCTGTCGGTCGACCCGGCGCTCGACCTGTACGACGCCGGACGTACGGTGCCGTACGAAGCGGACTTCCTCGCGCGCTTCACGGCCGCGCAGCGAGCCCGCCGCGACCGCATCGAAGCATGGGTACTCGACCGTCTGGCGCTGCTGCGATCGACGCCCGGCGCGCCGCGCGACCAGACGTTCGTGGTCCATCGCACGCATGCCGACCCGCGCTGCGTCGACCTCACGCTCGACGCGAACGACCGCGCGGTCGGCAGCGTGTGGGGCGCCGGCGTCGACGGCGCGCGGTCGGTCAACTACGCGGCCAACGCGATGGGTCGCGTGACTTCGCTCACGGCCTTCCTGTCGCAGTGGTCGTCACGGTCGCAGGCCGACGGTCCGACCAATCTCGCGACGACATCGGTGCCGGTGCTGCTCGCGACGTACACGGCCGACCAGTCGACGTTCCCGAGCACGCGCGACGCATGGCTCGCTTCCGGCGGCGCGCGCGTCGTCGCGTTCGACGTGCGCGGCGGCAACCATTACCTCGCCGGGCAGCCGCAACTCGTCGTCGAAGTCGCCGACCAGGTCGCCGCCTGGATCGAGCGCACGGTGCATTGATGGGCGAGACCTTCCGCTTCGCGGCGCCGTACGCGCTGCCGACCTTTCCGGTGGTGCGGCCGCGCGAGCTCGACGGCGACACGCGCCGCCATCGGGTCGCGATCGTGGGCGGCGGCCTCGCGGGGGTGACGCTCGCCTGCGACCTCGCGCAGCGCGGCATCGAGGCGGTGCTGCTCGACGAAGACGACACGGTCGGCGTCAAGGGCGCGTCGTCGCGCGGCATCTGCTACGCGCAGAAGAGCCTCGAGCTGTTCGAGCGGTTGGGCATCTACGAGCGCATCGTCGAGAAGGGCGTCACGTGGTCGGTCGGGCGGACCTGGTCGCGCGACGAGGAGGTCTACCGCTTCGACCTGAAGGACGACAGCGCATCGCGGCAGCCGCCGTTCGTCAACCTGCAGCAGTTCTACCTCGAGTGGTTCCTGGTCGACCGCATCGTCGAGCTCGGGGTCGTCGAGCTGCGCTGGAAGAGCCGCGTCGGACGCGTCGCGCTGCACGCCGACCACGCGGCGGTCGAGGTGTCGACGCCGGCCGGCGATTACGTGCTCGAGGCCGACTGGCTGATCGACGCGACCGGCGCGAACAGCCCGATCCGCAACCAGCTCGCGCTGCATGATCCGGGTCTGGACGCGCATCCGTCGCGCAGCACCGATCGCTGGTGCATCAGCGACGTCCGCTTCACGACGCCGTTGCCGACCGAGCGCTGGACCTGGGTCGACGCCGACTTCAACGACGGTCGCGCCGTGTGGCAGCACCTGATGGGCGACGCCGTCTGGCGGATGGACTACCAGATGGCCGAGGACTGCGACGTCGACGAGATCACGCGGCCCGAGGTCGCCGGCGCACGCCTGCGCGCGCAGCTCGGCCCCGACGTCGACTTCGAGTTCGTGTGGATCGGTCCGTACCAGTATCGCGACCACCTGCTCGATTCGTTCCGTCGCGGACCGCTGTTCTTCATCGGCGACGCGGCGCACGTCGTCAGCCCGTTCGGCGCGCGCGGCGGCAACACCGGCATCCAGGACGCGGGCAACCTCGGCTGGAAGCTGGCGCTGGTCGCGAACGGCGATGCCGACTCGCGTCTCCTCGACAGCTACGACGCGGAGCGCCGGCCCGCCGCGGCCGAGAACCTGCGCGTGACGAGCCGCACGGCGCGCTTCATCGCGCCGCGAAGCCCCGCCGAGCACCGGCTGCGGCGCGCCGTCGTGACGCTCGCGCGCCGTTTCGAATTCGCGCGCGGCCTCGTCAACACCGGCCGCATGTCGCAGCCGAACGCGTATCCGGCGTCGGCGTTCCTGCCCCACGGCGGACGCAGCGTGCAGAACCTGCCGTTCACGCGCGTCGACGGCGCCACCGGCACGCTGATGTCGCTGCTCGCCGACGGCACGCGCTTC
>CAXTDA010000041.1:0-1374 GCA_964242935.1 uncultured Burkholderiaceae bacterium
ACGTCAGCGTCCACGCGATGGAGCCCGAGGCGAATCCGGTGCAGCAGTTCGTCGACTCGATTCGCCTCTTTGAGCCGCTGCCTCCCGACACGCTGGTGCTGCCATCGCACGGGCGCCCGTTTCGACGCCTGCATCGCCGCGTCGAGCAACTTCACGAACATCACGACGCCCGGCTCGGCGAGGTGCTCGCGCACTGCACGACGCCGCGGACCGCCGCCGACATCGTGCCGATCATGTTCCGTCGCCCGCTCGACACGCACCAGCTGTTCTTCGCGTTCGGCGAGGCGCTCGCCCACCTGCATGCGCTGTGGTACGCGGGTTCGCTGCGGCGCGAGCGGGGGTCGGACGGCGTGTATCGCTTCGCGGTCGCGTAGCGTCCCGCGGAGATTCATCGGCGTCGTCGACGCTTCGTCGCTTCGTCCGCGGGTTTCGTCGCAATCGCGATGCGGCCCCGAACTCGTCTCCCTATTCTTCGCTGCATCGGACGCGCCCTGCGGCCGCTCACAGGAAGGAACAGAAGATGAAGATCACTCTCGGCACTTTCACCACCTTCGCCGCCTCCGTCGTCGTCGGCTGCACGGCCGCCGTCGCGTTCGCGAGCGCCGCGGCCGTCAGCCAGGTCGCGCCGGCCCTGCGCCCCGCGACGACGAAGCCGGTCGAGGTGATCCGTCTGCAGCCGGTCGTCGTGACCGTCTCGAAGGCGACCTACGACGCGCTCCGCGCGCAGGACACCGAGATCGCCCGTTCGAACGACGCCCGCAAGGTGAACCGTGGTTGAAGCGACGATGGCGTGATCGCGCGAACGCGCGACACGCCGTCCCGCGCGGTGCGACACCGCAGCACCGCAACATCGCCGTACCGATTCGAGCGATCGCCGCAACGGCGTCGAGCAGTTCCGCGATAATCGAGGGTTCCCGTCCGGGACTCCCGCCTCGTCATGTTCAAGTCCCCCCGCGTCACCCGATCGTCCGTCCTCCGGACCGTCGCCCTCTGGCTGCTCGCGGTGCCCGTCGTCGTCGACGCGGCCGATGTCGGCGACGCCTGGGTCCGTTCGACGGTCAAGGGGCAGATGGCGTCGGCCGCCTACATGACGGTCACCAGCGCGACGCCGGCGCGCCTCGTCGGCGCGAGCTCGTCGGCCGCGGCCGTGGTCCAGGTGCACGAGATGTCGATGCAGGGCACGACGATGAAGATGCGGCCGGTCGATGCGGTCGAGCTGCCGGCGGGGAAGCCGGTCGAGTTGAAGCCCGGCGGCCTGCACGTGATGCTGCTCGACCTGAAGCAGCCGCTGTCGAAGGGTGACCGGGTCCCGCTCGTGCTGCGCATCGAAGGCGCGGACCACAAGGTCGTCGAGCAGGCCGTCTCGATCGAGGT
>CAXTDA010000041.1:1474-15883 GCA_964242935.1 uncultured Burkholderiaceae bacterium
TGCGCATCGAAGGCGCGGACCACAAGGTCGTCGAGCAGGCCGTCTCGATCGAGGTGCGCGACGTCGCGCCGATGATGAAGTCGCGCTGACGTCGCCGGCACGCGTTCGGAAATTCCCACCCTCTCTCGAAGGACTCGCATGTCCACGATGCTCGCCGTTTCGTCGTCCTCGCCGGACGTGCCGGTCGAACCCGCCGGCTCCTCGACGCCGCAGTCGTTGAAGGCCGACATCCTGTCGGAAGCGTTGCCCTACCTGCGGCGTTTCCACGGCAAGACGATCGTGATCAAGTACGGCGGCAACGCGATGGTCGACAAGAGCCTGCAGGCCGCGTTCGCGCACGACGTCGTGATGCTGAAGCTGGTCGGCATGAACCCGATCGTCGTCCACGGCGGTGGCCCGCAGATCGACGACGCGCTGAAGAAGGTCGGGAAAAGCGGCAACTTCATCCAGGGCATGCGCGTGACCGACGAGGAGACGATGGAAGTCGTCGAGTGGGTGCTCGCGGGCGAGGTGCAGCAGGACATCGTCGGGCTGATCAACCACGCGGGCGGGCAGGCGGTCGGCCTGACCGGGCGCGACGGGGGCCTGATCCGGGCGCGGAAGATCCGCATGCAGGACGTCAAGGACCCGAGCGTCTACTACGACATGGGTCACGTCGGCGAGATCGTGTCGATCAACCCGGCCGTCGTGAAGGCGCTGCAGGACGACGCGTTCATCCCGGTCATCAGCCCGATCGGCTTCGGCGCCGACAACGAGAGCTACAACATCAACGCCGACCTGGTCGCGGGCAAGCTCGCCGAGATCCTGAAGGCCGAGAAGCTCGTGATGCTGACGAACACGCGCGGCGTGCTCGACAAGCAGGGCCACCTGCTGACCGGCCTGACCGCGCGCACGATCGACGACCTGTTTGCCGACGGTACGATCTCGGGCGGCATGATGCCGAAGATCTCGTCGGCGCTCGAGGCCGCGAAGAGCGGCGTCAACGCGGTCCACATCATCGACGGCCGCGTGCCGCACTGCCTGCTACTGGAGATCCTGACCGACGAAGGGGTCGGGACGATGATCCGGGCGCGGTGACTTCACGGTAAGGTGTCCAGGCGGGTCCAGCGTCCCGGCGCGTCGACGCCCTCACTGCACGTTCGGTCGATGAAGACACCCGACATCGGCGGCGGCGATCGCAAGGCGCTTGTCACGGGTCCAGAGCGATGCGGGGCCGGCCAGCAGCGTCGCTCCGAGCAGGTGGACGTCGGCCCAGCCGATGCCGCGACCGGCGAGCGCATGTCGTTCGACGAGGCCCATCGCCTCGTCGTGCCCGGTGACAGGCGCCATCGGCAACGCGCGCAGCTGCGCGAGAAAGCCGGCGCGCTGGCGCAGGTGACCGCAAGCCAGTTCGCCGACGACGAACGGGTGGCACAAGACCTGTCCCCGGCCGAGCAGCCGCGAAAGCTCGGCGTCGGCCCGCCGTAGATGGTCGATCCAGATCGACGAGTCGACGAGGATCAACGCGTCTTCCTGGTCGCGCGTCGGGCCTTCGCAGCCTGCTTGCTTGCCGCAGGCGCCTTGGCCGAAGCGGGTACGGAGCGACGGCGCGGCGCCATCGTGGCATTCGGGTCGCTGCCGCCTCGCGCTGGATCAAAAGCCTCAGCCCGTCGTGGATCAGCGTGCTGCGTTCCATGACGCCGGTCATTTCGTGGGCCGTCGCGAGCAAGTCGTCGTCGAGGGTGATTGTCGTTCGCATGGACGTAACCCGTGAGTCAAGTGAGTTGGAATGTACATCGCAATGCGCATCAACTGAAGCCCGCGCCGATGCGGCGTCGACTTCCGATGCGTTGTAGCGGCTGCCCCGCGTCACACGACCGGCGACCGGTGTCGACGTGCCTTACATAGCGACATGCGTACGCGCGTCGCGGCGGCGCGAACACGTTGAATCGGCAGAGAATCCGTTGATTGGCATGCATCATGCGTCGGCCGCCGAGCCGCGCAGACGGCAAGTACGGACGAAGTGCGAAGGAGACGTGATGGGATTGGCTCGATGGTTGACGGGCGCCGCTTGCGCGCTGGCGCTCGCGGTTTCGACGGGTGCGCAGGCCGGCCCGTACACGGCCGAATACGTGTTCGGCGACAGCCTGTCGGACAACGGCAACCTGGCCGAGGCGGTCGGCTTCAACTTTCCGAATCCACCGAGTTACCACGACAGCTTCTCGAATGGACCGGTCGCAGCCGAGGTGCTCGCCGGCCGGCTCGGCCTGACTCTCACGCCGTCGTTGTTCGTGACCGGCTTCAAGGACGTGAACAACCTCTTCGGCGGCCCGTCGTACGTGCCCGGAACGAACTACGCGGTCGCCGGCGCCACGTCGGCGGCCACGCCGGCGTTCGGCGGCGTGGCCGGTGCGAACTTGCCGCAACAGGTCGCGGCGTTCAGCGCGTTCAAGGGCGGCGTCGCCGATCCGAACGCGCTCTACTTCGTGCTCTCCGGCGGCAACGACGTGCGGCAGGCGGCGTTGAACAACCTCGGCGTCGCCGGCATCACCGCCGGCGTGAGCAACGAGCTCGGCGCGATCCAGTTCCTGATCAATGCGGGTGCCCGGAATCTTCTGATCGTCAACGTCCCGAACGTCGGCGTGATCCCCGAGTTCACGCAGGACAACATATCGGTGGCCGCGGCGGCGACCTCGCTGAGCCAGGCTTACGACACGGCCCTCGCGAACGGGCTGATGGGTCTCACGATGCCGAGCGGCACGAAACTCAACCTGTTCGACCTCTACGCGTTCAACAGCAACATCATCGCGAACGCAGGGTCGTACGGCATCATGAACACCAGCGATCGATGCTTCACGAACACGCCGCTCTCTCCGGCGGCGACGGCCGGGTGCGGCGTCAACGGTGCGAATATCGGCCAGTACTTCTACTGGGACGCGATCCATCCGACCGGCAAGGTCCAGGCGCTGGCCGGCAACGCGCTCGCCGCTGCGCTCGGCGTGCCCGAACCGTCGACGACGCTGCTGCTCGGCGTCGGCGTGATGGCACTCGTCTACCGCACGCGCCGGCGGCAGGCGGCCTGAGCGGCCACCCGCGAGGCGCGGAGCTCCCGGCCTCGCGACTCAACTGCGGAACGGGTTCTCGATCTTCAGCGTGCCGATGCGCTGGCCGTGCTGCAAGTCTTCGGTCAGCAACCGCTTGCAGCCGGCATCCATCGCCGCTGCGATGATCAGGCTGTCGTAATAGGCGAAGCCCCGTCCGCTCTGCACGTCGAGCGCCTTCTGGTACAGCGCCTGGTGGGGGTGGATCGTCCAGAGCGGCGTCAGGACATCGCGCAGCAAGGCAGCCCGATCGACGTCGCTCAGGGTGGTCCTGAACTTCTGCGCAACGACGTGCAGCGTTTCCTGCACGATCTGCCAGCTGATCACGGCGGACCTCTCCGACAGGGCTTCACCGACGATCTGCCGGGCGATGCGCTGCTTTGCTTCCGGCGCGCCGGCATCGAGCCCATAGAGGATCACGTTCGTATCGAGGAAATCAGCCTTTGCGCTCATTGCGCTCTTCGCGGGTGAAGGTACGGCCGCCACTGTTCGCGTAACGGCCGATGCGCTCCATCACCTCGATCGCCCGCGCGGCCCGCCGCTTGCGGGTGTAGCTTTCGAGCCACAGACGGAACTGTTCGTTGAGCGTGGTCTGCTCCTCGCGCGCGATTTCGCGCGCCTCGGCGATGAGCGCTTCGTCGGCAGTGAAGGTGATGTTGCGGACCATGAGCGGCTCCGTGGTGGTGGACACGAAAAGATTACACGAGCATGATCCACGAAACAATGCCACGGAAAGCCCTCGTCTGGTTCTTCGACCTCGACAACACGCTGCACGACGCGTCGTACCGCATCTTCGGCGAGATGAACCGTTCGATGAGCAACTGGCTCGTCGCCAACCTCGCGGTCGATCAGGCGGAGGCCGACCGCATGCGCACCGAGTACTGGCATCGCTACGGCACGACGCTCGACGGGCTGATCCGCCATCACCGCATCGACGCCGAGCGCTTCCTGCACGAGACCCACGCGTTCGTCAGCGAGCCGCATCTCGGTGAACTGGTGCGCGCCGAACGCGGGCTGAACGAGCTCTTCCGGCGGCTGCCCGGCCGCAAGGTGCTGATCACCAACGCGCCCGCGGTCTACACGCGAAAGGTGCTGAAGGAGATCGGCCTCGCGCGCGTGATCCGCCGCCGCTATCACATCGAGGAGATGCGCATCCACGGTCGCTATCGTCCGAAGCCGTCGCGCAGCATGCTGCGGACGCTGCTCGCGAAGGAAAGGGTGCATCCGAGCCGTGCCGTCCTGATCGAGGACAACCTCGCGAACCTGCGATCGGCTCGCGCGATCGGCATGCACGGCGTGTACGTCCGC
The DNA here is from genome assembly GCA_964242935.1 of uncultured Burkholderiaceae bacterium. Classification (GTDB taxonomy): domain Bacteria; phylum Pseudomonadota; class Gammaproteobacteria; order Burkholderiales; family Burkholderiaceae_D; genus CAHJXF01. The sequence goes on from CAXTDA010000041.1 coordinate 5,863, forward strand.
GGCTACGACCGGCTCGCGCAGAAGGCGCGTTCCGATGCGCATCCGCGCTGTCTGTCGGGGCTGGCCCTGCGCGTAGAATCCGTCACGCATCTCTGCCGGCGCCGGCGCTTCCTGCGCTGACCCGTCGCTTCACGGGGGACCGGTACGTGACGATCGAAGACTCGACAGCGACCGACGACGAAGTCACTCCGCGGCGGCCCGCCCGCAAGATCGCGAAGCCCGGCGAGCGGAAGCTGCAGATCCTGCAGACGCTCGCCGCGATGCTCGAGCATCCGAAAGGCGAGCGCATCACGACGGCCGCGCTCGCGAAGAAGCTCGACGTCTCCGAAGCCGCGCTCTACCGGCATTTCGCGAGCAAGGCGCAGATGTTCGAGGGCCTGATCGCGTTCATCGAGGAGACCGTGTTCGGCCTCATCAACCAGATCATGAGCAGCGAGGAGGACGGCGTGAAGCAGGCGCATCGCATCATCCTCATGCTGCTCAACTTCGCCGAAACGAACCGCGGGATGACGCGCGTGCTGATCGGCGACGCGCTGGTGATCGAGGACGAGCGACTGACGGTGCGAATGAATCAGATGATGGACCGCATCGAAGCATCGCTGAAGCAGTGCCTGAAGGTGGCCGCCGCGCAGGCGGGGGATGCGGCGGACAACGCGCCCGCGACCGAACGCTACGTCGCCGAGCGCGCGAACCTGATCGTCGCGGCAGTGATCGGCCGCTGGTCGCGCTTCGCGAAGAGCGGCTTCAAGAAGCTGCCGAAGGAATACGCCGACACCCAGGCGATGTTGCTGCTGGTCTGAAGCCCCGCGGCTTTCGCGCGTTCCGGGTCGGCGTCGCCCGTGTCAGTCGGGAAGCGGAACCCGGTCGATCACGTCGCGAAGCGCCCCGTTCTCGCCGGACCCCAGATCGGCCAGCTTCCACGCCAATCGATCGATCCGGTGGAGATTCGCTTGGTCGAAGTCGAAGTCGCATCGCAAGAGATGCTCCGGAAGGACGACGTCGTAGGCCTTGTGAATCAGCTTGGCGCGAAAGCGCTCGAGAATTTCGCCCTGTTGAAAGACGATCACCCTCGTGGCCGGTTCATGAAAGTCGCCCAGACCGTCGAAGATTCGCGGCGACGGGTCGAACGTGATCGCCGGCACCCCGTAGTGGACCGACACGCCCAGCGCCAGTCCTCCGCCGAGCGAGTGGCCGACGACCGTCAACGATCGTTGCGGATTGTCCTTGATGTAGTTTCGCGCCGCCTTGAGTGCCGACTTGTAGGGAATGGAGACCGGTACGGCGAGATTGGAAAACAACCAGTCCTGCTTGCTATCGGTTCCTCTGAAAGCGATCACGGTCTCGTTGGTCCGTGAGTTCTCGAAGATGTCGTAGGCAAAGCCGGTGAACCATCCTTCCCTGGTCGGCTCATCGGTCGGCGTGCCGTGACGATCGACCAGGAACCAGTGGAGCAGTCCGACCGGGAACACCGGCTTCGTCGCGTCGTGATAGCAATTCGACGCGAGCATCGCGAACTGCGCGTATTTCGCTGCCGTTTCCCCTGAGATTTCCGTCGGCTCGAACATCCGGGCACCTCAACGCAGCTCGTCGCGCCGTTCGATGATCCGCGACACCAGGCCGTAGGCGACCGCCTCCTCGGGCGCCATCCAGTTGTCGCGGTCGATGTCTTCCAGCACCTGCTCGAGCGAGCGGTTGCTCTCGCGCGCGATGATCCGCGCGATACGCTCGCGCGCCTTCACGATCTCGCGCGCCTGGATCGCGATGTCGGTGGCGCGGCCGCCGGCCCCGCCGCTCGGCTGGTGGATCAGGAAGCGGGTCGACGGCAGGCAGACGCGACGCTCGCGCGGCACGCTCAGATAGACGTGGGTCGCGGCGCTACCCACCCAGCCGGTGCCGATCATCGTGACCGGCGCCTCGATGAAGCGGATCACGTCGTAGATCGCCTCGCCCGACTCGAGATGGCCGCCGGGCGACGACACCAGCACGTCGATCGCCTTGTGGCTCTCGGCGTCGAGCGCGATCAACCTGCGGATGGTGTCGCTCGCGGTCGCGTCGCTGATGGCGCCGAAGATCAGCACCGTGCGCGACTTGAACGCCTTCTCTTCGAGGAACGAGCTGCGCGGGACTTCGGGGACGTCGGACGGGTCGTGTTCCATGAATCAGTTCTCCGATACGAATTCGAAACGACGTGCATCGTACCTGCGCTACGACTCGTCTCGATGGTGCGGTGTACAGGGTTAATTCGGATGGGACTCGGTCGTCGTCTCGGATAAGGTCCGCAGCCAGTGTCGTGTCCCTGAACCGGGCGCGCCGAACGCCCCGGACCCGCCGTCGGGCGCACCTCGTTCAGCTGCGCTGTCGCTCGCGGTCGGCGACCTTACACCCCAATGGAGACTCCCATGATCCACGGATTGAAGCATCTCGCGTGCGCCGCGTCGCTCGCGCTCATCGGTTTTGCCGCGAGTGCCGCGGACCCCATCAAGATCGGCGTGGCCGGACCGTTCACCGGCGGGTCGTCGTCGATGGGCGTGTCGATGCGCGACGGCGTGCGGCTCGCGGTCGCCGAGATCAACCAGAGCGGCGGCGTGCTCGGTCGCCCGTTGCAGGCCGTCGAGCGCGACGACGAAGCGAAGAACGAACGCGGCGTCCAGATCGCCGAGGAGCTGATCAACAAGGAGAAGGTCGTCGCGACGGTGGGCTACATCAACACCGGCGTCGCGCTGGCCTCGCAGCGCTTCTACCAGGAAGCGAAGATTCCGGTGATCAACAACGTGGCCACCGGCTCGGTCATCACCAAGCAGTTCACCGACCAGCCCGAGAACTACATCTTCCGCAACGCCGCGAACGACTCGATCCAGGCGCCGATGATCGTCGACGAGGCGGTCAAGCGCGGCTTCAAGAAGGTCGCCATCCTCGCCGACTCGACCAACTACGGGCAGCTCGGCAAGGCCGACCTCGAGAAGGCGCTCGAAGCGAAGGGCATGAAGGCGGTCGCCGTCGAGAAGTTCAACATCAAGGACGTCGACATGACGCCGCAGTTGCTGAAGGCGAAGGAAGCCGGCGCGGACGCGGTGCTGACCTACGGCATCGGGCCCGAACTCGCGCAGATCGCGAACGGCATGACGAAACTCGGCTGGAAGGTGCCGATGGTCGGCAGCTGGACGCTGTCGATGGCGAACTACATCGACAACGCCGGCCCCGGCGGCGAGGGCGCACGGATGCCGCAGACCTTCATCCAGGAAGCCAACACGCCGAAGCGGAAGACGTTCATCGACGCGTACCTGAAGGAGTTCAAGCCGAAGAACAACCGCATCGACTCGCCGGTGTCGGCGGCGCAGGGCTACGACTCGATCTACCTCCTGGCCGCGGCGATGAAGCAGGCCGGCACCACCGAAGGCCCGAAGGTCAAGGCCGCGCTCGAAGGGCTGACGACGAAGGTCGACGGCGTCGTCACGACCTACGACAAGCCGTTCTCGAAGGACGATCACGAGGCGATCACTGCGAACATCCCGGTGTTCGGCGAGGTCAAGGCCGGGAAGGTCGTCTATGCGTACGAGGACGACATGAAGAAGGGGTCCGACGTCCGGACCAAGGCAGCAAAGAAGTAAGCACGCCGATGCCGCATCGGGGCCGCGCCGGACCGGTCCGGAGCGGCCCTTTTGTCTTGGCGTCGCAGGTGGGTATCGACGACGAAGACCGACCGATGAACATGCCCGATCCCGGAAGCGCGACGCGATGACGATCCTGCTGCAGTTGATCTACAGCGGCATCGCGCTCGGGATGATCTATGCGGTCATCGCGTTCGGGTACCAGCTGACGTTCGCGACGTCGGGCACGCTGAACTTCGGGCAGGGCGAGGCGCTGATGCTGGGCGCGATGGTCGGGCTGTCGCTCGTGAACCTCGGCGTGAATTTCTGGCTGATGATTCCGCTCGTCTGCATCTTCGGTTTCATCCAGGGCGCGTTCGTCGAGCGCATCGGCGTGCGTCCCGCGATCAAGATCAAGTCCGAGTTCGGCTGGATCATGTCGACCATCGCGCTCGGCATCATCTTCAAGAACGTCGCCGAGAACGTCTGGGGCCGCGACGACCTGCGCTTTCCGTCGCCGCTTCCCGAGTCGCCGCTGCACGTCCTCGGCGCCAACGTGCTGCCGATGGAGCTGCTGGTGGTCGGGGGCGCGATCCTGATGATGCTCGCGGTGGAGTTCTTCAATCGCAAGTCGATCTACGGCAAGGCGGTCGTCGCGACGTCGAACGACCGCGACGCGGCCGGACTGATGGGCATCAACACCGGGCTCGTGATCACGTTCTCGTACGCGCTGTCGTCGCTGACGGCCGCGTTTGCCGGCGTGCTGATCGCGCCGCTGACGCTGACCGGCGCGACGATGGGCGCCGTGCTCGGCCTGAAGGCGTTCGCGGTCGCGATCATCGGCGGCCTCAACTCCGGCATGGGCGTGCTGGTCGGCGGCGTCATCCTCGGCGTCGCCGAGACGACGACCGGCTTCTACCTGTCGACCGGCTACAAGGACGTGCCCGGCCTCGTGCTGCTGCTGCTCGTCCTCGCGGTCAAGCCCGCCGGCCTGTTCGGCAAGACGGCGATCAAGAAGGTATGAGCACGCTTCCGGCGAACACGCCCTCGACGGCGACGACGACCATGACGACGCCGCGAGGCGGGGCGGGATTGCCGCTCGGCGTCAAGGCGATCGGCATCGCGATCGCGCTGATCGTGTTGTTCGGCTTCCCGCTGCTGATCCCGAACACCTACTACATCCACCTCGCCGAAACGATCCTGATCTACGCGATCCTGCTGTTCGGGCTCGACATCGTGGTCGGCTACACCGGACAGGTGTCGCTCGGCCATGCCGGACTGTTCGGCATCGGCGCCTACACGGCCGGCGTGCTGTTCTACAAGCTCGGCGTGCCGATCTACGTCACGGTCCCGGTCGCGGTCGCGGTGACCGCGGCCTTCGGCGCGATCCTCGCGTTGCCGGCGCTCCGCGTCACCGGCCCGTACCTCGCGATGGTCACCCTCGCTTTCGGCACGATCATCCAGATCCTGATCAACGAGATGACGTTTCTGACCGAAGGCCCGATGGGGATCAAGATCCCGAAGCCGACGATCGCCGGCTACAAGTTCGACGAACGCGCGTACTACTGGCTGGTCGCCTGCGTGCTGGTCGTTGCGCTGATCGTCGTGCATCGCGTGCTGAAGTCGCACCTCGGCCGGGCGTTCGAGGCGCTCCGCGACAGCCCGGTCGCCTGCGACTGCATGGGCGTGTCGGTCTACCGGTACAAGGTCTACGCGTTCGTGATCAGCGCGGGCTTCGCCGGGCTGGCGGGGTCGCTGTACACGTATTCGGAGCAGTACATCTCGCCGAACACGTACAACTTCGAGCTGACGATCCTGTTCCTGCTCGCGATCATCATGGGCGGCCGGAAGACGCGCACTGGCGCGCTGCTCGGCTCGCTGATCGTCGTGCTGCTGCCGAAGCTGCTCGACGACATCGACACGTTCCGCATCGTCGCGACGGCGCTCGCGGTGATCGTCGCGGTGGGCGCGGCGATCGCGATCGCGCGCGGCCAGACCAACGCGAAGCGGGTCGCGGTGCCGGTCGCGGGCACCATCGGCCTCGCCGCCTTCGCGTTCTGGCAGACGTCGATCACCGACTGGCGGCTGACGATCTTCGGATTGATGATCCTGCTCGTCGTGTATTACCTGCAGGACGGCATCGTCGGCTTCGTCCGGTCGTTCCTGAACCTCGGCCGTCGCACCGTCAGCGCGTCGGTCGACACGGCGCATACCGACGCGGCAGCGGCCGAGGCCGCCGTCTCGTCGACCGCGGAAGGCGCCGGCGAAGTGGTGCTCCACGTCAAGGGCATGCTGATGCAGTTCGGCGGCCTGAAGGCGCTCAACAACGTCGACCTCGCGGTCCGTGGCGGCACGATCCACGGGTTGATCGGTCCGAACGGCTCGGGCAAGAGCACGATGATGAACGTGCTGACCGGCATCTACACGCCGACCGCGGGCACGATCGCCTACTCGGGCGCGCAGATCGGCGGCCACGCGCCGAGCGAGATCGCGTTGTCGGGCATCGCGCGCACGTTCCAGAACGTCCAGTTGTTCGGCGAGATGACCGCGCTCGAGAACGTGCTCGTCGGTCTCCATCACACGTTCCACGCGAACCTGGTCGACGTCGGCCTGAGGACGCCGCGCGCGACGCGCGAGGAGAACGCGGCGCGCGAGCGGGCGCTCGGCCTGCTCCAGTTCGTCGGCCTCGCGTACGCGGCCAACGAGGAGGCGCGCAACCTGCCGTACGGGAAGCAGCGGATGCTCGAGATCGCGCGCGCGCTCGCGCTCGACCCGAAGCTGCTGCTGCTCGACGAGCCGGCGGCCGGCCTGACCGCGCCCGACATCAAGGAACTCGTCGCGATCATCCGCAAGATCCGCGATCACGGCGTGACCGTGATCCTGATCGAGCATCACATGGACGTCGTGATGGGCGTCTGTTCGACGGTGTCGGTCCTCGACTTCGGGCAGAAGATCGCCGAAGGCAAGCCGGCCGACATCCAGGCCGACCCGAAGGTCATCGAGGCGTATCTGGGGGGCAGCGTCGGCGACGCGGCCGAACCCGCCCCGGCCGGAGCGCACGGATGAACCTGTCGATCCGGAACCTCGAGGCGGGGTACGGCAAGGTCAAGGTGCTGCACGGCATCTCGATGGAGGTGCCGCAAGGCAAGGTGGTCACGCTGATCGGCTCCAACGGGGCCGGCAAGACGACCGCGATGCGGGCGATCTCGGGGATGATCCGGCCGACCGCGGGCTCGATCGCGTTGGGTGACAAGCGGATCGACGGGCTCGAATCACACCGCATCGCGCGCTTCGGCATCGCGCATTCGCCGGAGGGGCGCCGCGTCTTCGCGACGATGAGCGTGACCGACAACCTGATCCTCGGCGCCTTTCCACGGCTGACGCGGGCGCGGCCGCGCGGGGACGTCGAGGCCGACCTCGAACGCGCGATGCAGCTGTTCCCGCGCCTGAAGGAGCGGCGTGCGCAACTCGCCGGGACGCTGTCGGGCGGCGAGCAGCAGATGCTCGCGATGGCGCGCGCCGTGATGCTCGCGCCCGAAGTAATCCTGCTCGACGAGCCGTCGATGGGCCTCGCGCCGATTCTCGTCGACGAGGTGTTCCGCATCATCGAGCGGCTGAAGGGCGAAGGCGTGACGATGCTGCTGGTCGAGCAGTTCGCCGCGGCGGCGCTCGCGGTGGCCGATTACGGCTACGTGCTCGAGAACGGGCGCATCGCGACCCACGGCGACGCGAGCAAGCTGCAGGACGACCCAAGCGTGAAGGCCGCCTATCTCGGCGCGAGTCATTGAGGTCGGTTCTTGCGCTGCGCCAGCGTCGGAATTCGTGACAGTTCGCCCCCGCCCCCATGACCCATACCGGTCGCAAGTCTTTGAATACACGTGTTCAGGCGGTACTTGGCATGCGGCTTGCGTTCGTTTGAAGAACAAGAAATGAATAACAAGAAAAGAACTATTGCCCACCCTCCGTCGAAAGATTTGTCATGCGTAACATGTCTCTGAAGTCGCTTCTCGCGGCAGGTCTCTGCATCGCTGTGAGCACTGCCTCCGCCGCGCCGGTCAACCTGGTCAGCAACGGCAGTTTCGAAAGCGGTCTCACCGGCTGGACGCTGTCCGGAACGACGTTGAGCAATCCCGCGGTCGCGATCATTTACGGCGCGGCAATGCTTTACCCGATCGGCGCGTACGGCGAGGCGGTCCCCGTTCCGATGGACGCCACGGCCAGTCCCGACGCTGCCGGGCTCCGTGGCGCCTATTTCGTCGACGACGGTTCCGTCAACGAGTCGCTGAGCCAGCTGATCTTCCTGGCCGCCGGCAACTACCGCATCGGCTTCGACGTCTATGCGCCGAACAACGGCTACGCGAACCCGAACGACGCGATGTTCGCCGCGCAGATCGCGGGCATCACGCTCGCGAACTACGCGGTGTCGACCCGCCCTTCGGCCACGTGGACGAACTACACGGCGCTGGCCACGGTCGCCTCGTCGGGTTTCTATTCGGCCTCGTTCGTGTTCAATACGCCGAATCGCGGCACCGCGAAGGACGTCGTCATCGATCGCGTCTACGTGATCTCCACCGACGAGACCGGTGGCCTCGCGATTCCCGAGCCGGGTTCGCTGGCGCTGGTCGGCATCGCCCTGGCGGGACTGGTCGCTGCCCGCCGCCGCAAGACGACCTGAGCGTCGTCGCGTGCCACGAGAGACCCGCCGCGTGCGGGTCTTTTTTTTTGGCACGTCTCGGCCTTGCCACGATCGGTACCGCCGGCTTCTACTCGGCGTCGTTCTGTTCAACTCCTTCGAATCTGGTCGGTGCACGCCGGCTTCGTAAGGCCTGATGACCTCCGAAAAAAAACCCGCCTCGGCGGGTTTTTTAACGTCGGCCGGCTCAGCGCGGCAGCGTCGAGCTGCCCATCAGGTACTGGTCGACCGATCGCGCGCACTGTCGTCCCTCGCGGATCGCCCACACCACCAGCGACTGGCCGCGCCGCATGTCGCCGGCCGCGAAGACCTTCGGGTCCGACGTCCGATAGCTGGCGTCGCCTTCGGTCGGCGCGGCGACGTTGCCGCGCGGGTCGCGCTCGACGCCCAGGCTCTCGACCAGGCCCTTGACGACCGGGCCGGTAAAGCCCATCGCGAACAGCACGAGGTCGGCCGGGATCTCGAACTCGGTGCCTTCCATCTCGACCATCTTCGTCGCGCCGGTCGTCGGGTCCTTCTTCCATTCGACGCGCACCGCGACGACCGCCTTCACGCGGTCCTTGTCCTTGCCGCTGCCGGCCTTGAACGATTTCGTCACGATCGACCAGTCGCGGCCGACGCCTTCCTCGTGCGACGACGAGGTCCGCATCTTGAGCGGCCAGTACGGCCACGTCAGCGGCCGGTTCTCCTGGGCGGGCGGCTGCGGCAGCAGCTCGATCTGCGTCACGGACTTCGCACCCTGGCGGTTGCTGGTGCCGACGCAGTCGCTGCCGGTGTCGCCGCCGCCGATCACGAGCACGTGCTTGTCGGTCGCGACGATCTGCTGCTTCAGGCGATCGCCCGCGACGACCTTGTTCTGCAGCGGCAGGAACTCCATCGCGAAGTGCACGCCCTTCAGCGTCCGGCCGGAGACCGGCAGGTCGCGCGGCGTCTCGGCGCCGCCCGCGAGCACGATCGCGTCGAAGTCGGCGCGCAATTGCTCGACGGTGAAACGATCGGGTCCGGGCGCGCCTTCGGCCACCGAGTCGTCGACCGCACCGACGTGCACGTTGGTCAGGAACGTCACGCCTTCCTCGACCATCTGCTCGACGCGGCGATCGATGTGCGACTTCTCCATCTTGAAGTCGGGAATGCCGTAGCGAAGCAGCCCGCCGATGCGGTCGCTCTTCTCGAAGACGGTGACCGTGTGGCCGACGCGCGCGAGCTGCTGCGCGGTCGCGAGGCCCGCGGGCCCGGACCCCACGACCGCGACCTTCTTGCCGGTGCGGGTCGCCGGCGCCTGCGGCTCGACCCACCCTTGTTCCCAGGCCTTGTCGATGATCGCGTGTTCGATCGACTTGATGCCGACCGCATCGGCGTTGATGTTCAGCACGCAGGCCGCTTCGCACGGGGCGGGGCACACGCGGCCGGTGAACTCGGGGAAATTGTTCGTCGAGTGCAAGACATCGATCGCGTGCTTCCAGTCGCCGCGATAGACCAGGTCGTTCCAGTCCGGAATGATGTTGTTGACCGGGCAGCCGCTCTGGCAGAACGGGATGCCGCAATCCATGCAGCGCGCGCCCTGCTGCTTGGCCTCGGGGTCGGACAGGTGGCCGACGAACTCGCGGAAATGATGGAGGCGCGCCTGGGGCGGCTCGGCCGCTTCGGAGAGGCGCTGCAGTTCGAGGAAGCCGGTGATTTTTCCCATGGTGGCCTGTGTTCTATCTGACTTCTCCTTCCCCCTCTGGGGGAAGGCCGGGAT
>CAXTDA010000042.1:0-15705 GCA_964242935.1 uncultured Burkholderiaceae bacterium
GGGGGCCCGCCGGCCCAGGGGCGCGGGGCCGCCCCCGGGCTGGGCTCGCACCGCGTCGACCTGTGCGAGCGCTGTCTTCCGATCGAGTTGCAGCGGCGCGCCGGCCTGCCCCGGCTGCGACTCGGCACCCGCCGCCGCCGCGGTCTTCAGCGTCAGTCGGGTGCGCTGCTCGACGAAGGCCGCCGGGCAGCGGGCGGCGAGCGTCTGCAACGTCGATGCGATGCGTGCGGTCGGCGCGAGCTGCTGGTCATCGGTGTCCCACGAGTACCAGGCGAGCATCCGCCAGTCGTCCTGCGTGAGTCCCTTGCCGTCGCCGAGCGCGGACGCGAGCGTGGCGCGGACCGGGCGCGCGTTCATGCCGAGCGCGAGCACCTGCAGGTAACGCTCGGGCTCCGCCTCGCCCGGCAGGCGCGTGATCTCGGTGCCGTCGGGCTTGAACAGGACCATCGTCGGATAGCCGCTGACCGCGAAGCGCGTGCCGAGCCGCTGCGCGGCCGGCGTGTCGCCGTCGACGTAGACCGGGACGAAGTGCTGCGTGCGCTCGACGAAGTCGTGCGTCCGGAACAGCGTCGCCTTCATCTGGTTGCACGGTGGGCACCAGCCGGCGCCCCAGTAGAGGAACACCGGCTTGTTCGCCGCGCGGGCCTCGGCGAACGCCGCATCGACGTCGCCGCGCCGCCAGGCGATGAGGTCGTCGTGGCGTTCGTCGCTCGAGGCGGTGGTCGCCGCCGATGCGGCCTCGGCGGTCTTCGGGGCCGGCGGCTTGTCGGCCTTGCGATCGCAGGCGGCGAGGGTGACGACGAGCGCGACGAGCGGGACCAGGCGGCGATTCTTCATGCGATCGGACCGAGCGGCGAAAAGCGCCAGCGTAGCGCAGGTCCGCCGCCCCGACCGATCGTCACGCCGTGGCCAGGCCTCCGCCCGACGACGACGCATCGCGCTGCGCGAGCGCATCGTCGAGCAGGCGCTGCTCGTTCGACTTGTGGGCCGCCGAGAAGCGGACCGAGACGGCACAGAGCGCGGTGGCGAGCACGACCAGACCGAGCACCCACAGCGTCTGCGACGTCGACGGCGACGCCTTATTGATGAACCCTGCGATGACGGCCCCGACGTTGCCCCCGGCGCCGATCAGGCCGGCCACACCACCGAGCGCCTTCCGGTCCACGAACGGCATCAGCGCGTACGTCGCGCCGCAGGCCATGTGCGTGAACAGGCCGAAGAACGACATCGCGGCGATCGCGATCCCGACCGACGGCGCCCGGCTGAACAGCAGCAGCCCGACCCCTTCGCCGACCATGCACGCGAACAGGAAGAGCGTGCGTCCGTCGAGGCCCTTCGCGCGCGCGATGCGGTCGCTGAAAATGCCGCCGAGCGCCCGGGCGAACAGCGCCAGCGCACCGAAGATGCCGGCCGCGAACCCGGCGCTCTGCAACGACAGGCCGAAGCTGTCGACGTAGTAGCTGGCCGCGATGTTGTGGATGAAGATCTCGACGCCGAAGCAGGCGCCGTAGGTCGCGGCCAGCATCCAGACGCGATAGTTGCGCGCCGCCTGCAGGAAGATCGCGACGCCGCCTTTCTTGCCCGACTCGACCGCGATGCCTTGCTTCCGCAGGTCGACGACGTCGCCCTGCGGCGTGTCCTGCGTGAAGCGCGCGTAGACGAAGCCCATCACGATCATCGCGATGCCCGGTACCAGCATCGCCACCCGCCAGCCGTAGGCCTGCTCGACGCCGAGGCTGACCACCGCGGCGACGATCAGCGGCATCAGGCTCTGCGTGACGCCGCCGCCGGCGTTGCCCCAGCCGCCGACGGTCGCGTTCGCGGTCCCGACCACGTTGGGCGCGAACATCACGCTGGTGTGGTACTGCGTGATCACGAACGACGCGCCGATCGCGCCGATGGCGAGCCGGAAGAACAGGAACACCTCGTAGCTCTTCGCGAGCGACAGACCGAGGACCGGGATCGCGCCGAGGAACAGCAGCCACGTGTACGTGCGGCGCGGGCCGAAGCGGTCGCAGAGTGGTCCGACGATCAGTCGAACCAGGATCGTCACCGCGACGGCCGCGATGTTGATGTTCGCGATCTGGTCCTTCGTCAGGCCGAACTCGTTCTTGATCAGCGGCATCAGCGGCGCCGCCGCGAACCAGGCGAAGAAGCAGACGAAGAACGCGAGCCACGTGACGTGGAACGCCTTCATCTGCGGCGTCGAGAAGCTGAACAGATCGATGCGCGTGGCCTTCGGCCCGGTCGCATTGACTGCTGGAGAGGCGAACAGCATGGAGAACTCCTGAAATCGTGGCGCGAGCCGCGAGCGTGAATGCAGGAGAGAGCCTGCGGGTGCATGACTCGGCCCGTGAGGCCGCGAGGACAGCGCTTCGACGCATGCCGGGACGCGTTTCACCGCGCCCGGATGTTGCTTCGTCGAAACGATCCGATGCGACTCCAAGCAAACGGCATGCCGGCCGCACGAGACTTGCTCGCCGGGTACGCGGCCAGTCGAAGGCCGGCGGCGCCGTGGTCACGCACCATCGTCCGTCGCGGTCGTGCTCCGTCGGCGACCACGACCGAGGAGCGACGCACCATCCGCGCGTACGCACGACGCGCGGGGCAGTCCCGATTCGACGAAGACGATGCACCGCGTGCGTCGCGCGTCGCAGTCGTCTCGACTCAAGCTTGGGGAGAACGGACCGATACAGAACCGGGGGGAGGGCCACCGGCTCGAAGCCTCCGTTCCGTGAGCTTCGATCGAATGTTTCTGCCAGCGGCCCTACCCGGTAACGAGACCGCGCGTCTCGCGCGGTTGCGTGCGCTTGCCGTACTCGACACCGGACCTGAAGCGATCTTCGATTTCCTGACGAAAGCGGCCGCCGACGTGTGCGGCGTTCCGATCGCGTTGATCAGCCTCATCGATGCGCATCGTCAGTGGTTCAAGTCGGTCGTCGGGCTCACGGGCACCACCGAGACGTCGCGCGACCTCGCGTTCTGCGCCCATGTCGTCTTGCAGGAGGAACTGCTGGAGGTACCGGACGCGTCGAGGGACCCGCGGTTCGCCGAGAACCCGCTGGTCAGCGGACCGACCGACGTCCAGTTCTACGCGGGTGCGCCGATCTGCCTGTCCGACGGATTCACGATCGGGACGCTGTGCGTGCTGGACCACGCGCCGAAGCGGCTGAACGACGAGCAGCTCCGCACGTTGCGGCAGCTCGCGCAAATCGCAGCCCACGCCCTGGAATTTCGTGAGAGGGCCTTGAAGGCCATCGATGAAGCCGATCGCGCGAACACGACGATGGCGAACCTGTATCGCTCGACACCGGCGCCCCTCTATTCGATCGACACCGCCGGCACGTTGCTGGTCGTCAGCGATACCTGGCTGAGCGAGACCGGATACGCCCGAGAAGAAGTCGTGGGTCGTTCGGTCTTCGACTTCCTGACCCCGGCGTCGACCGCGTTCGCCAGGACGACCGGCATGCCGAAGTTCCTCAAGACCGGGCGGACGCACAATGACGAGTACCAGGTCATCCGCAAGGACGGCTCGTTGATCGACGTCCTGGTCTCGCAGGTGCTCGAACGCGATGCCGCCGGCGAACCGAACCGCTCGATGAGCGTCTTCGAGAACATCACGCTGCGCCGGCTGGCCGAAAAGGAGCTGCGCGACGAGCGCGAGCGGCTCGTCCTGATCGTCGAAGGGACCGACGCCGGGACCTGGGAGCTCAACGTCCGCACCGGCGAACTGCACCTCAACGAGCGCTGGGCGGAACAGATCGGCCACACGCTGGAGACGCTCGGGCCGATGACGCAACGCCAGTGGCTCGAATACCTGCATGTCGACGACCGGGCGAAGGCCACCGCGCTCGTCGTGGAGCACTACGCCGGCCGGGCCCAGTACTACAACCTCGAGTGTCGGGTGCGGCGCCGCGATGGCTCGTGGTTGTGGGTGGGCGATCGGGGCCGCGTCACGGCGCGCAGTGGGGACGGGCGTGCCCTGTCGATGCACGGAACACGCACCGACATCTCGGCCCGCAAGCGGGCCGAGGAAGCGCTTCACGCCAGCCGCCAGCTGTTGCAGGTCACGCTCGATTCGATCGGCGATGCCGTCATCACCACCGACACCGCGAGCATCGTCCAGTGGCTGAATCCGGTTGCCGAACGGATGACCGGATGGCGCAAGGCCGACGCGGTGGGCCGGTCACTCGGCGAGGTCTTCGTCATCCTCGACGAGGCATCCCGCCTGCCGACGCGGGACCCGGTCGCGGTGTGCCTCGCGAAGGCGGAGACGATCGGCATCGCCGGGCCGGTCACGCTGGTCTCGCGCCACGGCGCCGAGTACGGCATCGAGGACTCGGCATCGCCGATCCGGCAGGAGGACGGGCAGGTCCACGGCGTCGTCCTCGTCTTCCGCGACGTCTCCGAGCAACGGCGCCTGAACCACGAGATGAGCCACCGCGCGACGCACGATCCCCTGACCGGCCTGTTGAATCGCGGCGAATTCGAGTCCCGTCTGGCCCGGCTGCTCGACGGCCACACGGAGCCGGGCGCACTGCTCTACATCGACCTCGACCAGTTCAAGCTCGTCAACGACGCCTGCGGTCATTGCGCAGGCGACGACCTGCTGACCCAGGTCGCGTCGATCCTGCGCAGCTGCGTCCGCGGCCAGGACATGCTGGCTCGGCTCGGCGGCGACGAGTTCGGCGTCATCCTCGAGCACTGCGAAACGCAACACGCGCAGCGCGTCGCGCAGAAGATCTGCGATCAGATGGACGCGTTCCGCTTCCTGCACGAAGGGCGTCGCTTCCGGATCGGCACCAGCATCGGTCTCGTGCCGATCGACGACCGCTGGACCAGCATGCAGATGCTGCTGCAGGCGGCCGACGCGTCGTGCTACGCGGCCAAGGACGAGGGCAGGAACCGCGTCCATGCGTGGTTCGACACGGACCAGGTGGTCAAGGCGCGCCACGGCGACATGCAGTGGGTCAGCCGTCTCGAGGCGGCGCTGGACGAGGACCGCTTCGAGCTCTTCGGTCAACGGATCGAATCGATCGGCGACGAACTGCGGGGCCTGCACTTCGAAGTGCTGCTGCGCATGCGCGATGCCGACGGCACCCTGGTCATGCCCGGTGCCTTCCTTCCCGCCGCCGAACGCTTCCATCTCGCGACCCGCATCGACCGGATGGTGGTCCGCAAGGCGTTCGAATGGATGTGCCTCGCGAGCGACGTCGGCGTCGACATCGAGATGATGTCGGTCAACCTGTCCGGCCAGTCGCTCGGCGACCGCGCCTTTCATCGCGATGCGATCCGCATGATCCTTCGCGCTTCGTTCGACCCGCGGAAACTCTGCTTCGAGATCACCGAGACCGCCGCGATCACGCATCTCGCCGAAGCGCGCACCTTCATCGACGAGGTCCGCAAGCTCGGCGTCCGGATCGCCCTCGACGACTTCGGGGCCGGCGCGTCGTCGTTCGGCTATCTCAAGTCATTGCCGGTCGACTTTCTCAAGATCGATGGGCACTTCATCACGAATCTGCTCGAGGACCGACTCGACAACGCCGCGGTCCGTTGCTTCTGCGACGTCGCGAAGGTCGTCGGCGTGAAGACGATCGCCGAGTTCGTCGAGCGGCAGGACGTCTGCGACGCCCTCGGTGTGATCGGCGTCGACATGGCGCAGGGCTACCTCGTCCATCGGCCCGAGCCGCTCGGCTCGCTGCTGACCTGCGTGCCGGCCTGAGCGCGGCGCGGCACGCGCCTGCACCGGCGTCAGGTCGCCCGCGGGGACGGACTGCCCGGCCTGGTGTTGACCGGCAGGCACAACAGCGCCGTGACGATCGCCAGCGCGACATGGACGCCGTACACCGGCGTGAAATCGGCCCGCACCAGCGGCCCGTGGCCGAGCAGCAGGACGGTCAGCGCGACCCCGAAGACGGCGCCGATCTGACGCGTCGCCTGGTTGACTGCGCTGCCGACCGCGTACTGGTGGATCGGCAGCCGGTTGACCGCCGCGGCCGACAGCGACGGCAGCGTCATCCCGGTGCCGATGCCGGCCAGCAACAGGCCCGGCAGCCAGTGCGTCAGGTAGGCCGGCTCGACGCCCGGGACGAGCAGGTACCACAGGCCGCTCGACCCGTACACGAAGGCGCCGCCGACCAGCAGCGGTCGATGACCCACGCGCGCGGCGATGCGGCCCGAGAGGATCGCGACCGGCGCCACCAGCAACGGACCCGGCGCGATCGCGAGACCCGCCTGCGGGAGGCTGTAGTGCCAGATCGCGCGCATGTAGAAGAAGAACGCGAAGAACATCATCGCGAAGGCCGTGCCGTAGGCGAGCGTCGCGAGGTTGACGAAGCGGTAGGTCCGATGCCGGAACAGGCCGAGGTCGACCAGCGGCGCCTTCGCGACCTTTGCCCAACCGATGAACGCGGCGATGCAGAGCAGGCCTGCGGCGGCGACGGCGACGTGCTGGCCGGCGCTCCAGCGCTTCGATTCGGCCTCCACGATCGTCAGCGTGACCGCGCCGACGCCGCCGATCAGCAGCAGCATCCCCGGCAGGTCGACGTGGCGCCTCGCCTCGGGGATGCGGGCCTCCTTGAGCAGCGTCGCGCCCCACCACAGCGAGATCGCGCCGAGCGGCAGGTTGACGTAGAAGGCCCACGGCCACCCGAAGCGATCGGCCATCAACGACCCGAGGCTCGGTCCGATCGCCGCCGCGACGGCCCCGACGGCGCCCCACGACGCGACGACGACGGCGCGACGGTCCTGGGGAAAGGCGGCGAGCACCATCGACAGCGAGGCCGGTGTCAGCAGCGCGGCACCGACCGCCTGCAGCACGCGCGCGGCGACCAGCCAGCCGATGTGACTCGACAAGCCGCACGCGGCCGAGGCCACCAGGAACAGCGTGACGCCGATCAGGAAGACCTTCTTTCGGCCGTGGGTGTCGGCCAGCCCGCCGGCGGGAATCAGCAGCGCCGCATAGACCACCGTGTAGCCGTTGATGACCCACGAGAGGTCGGCTGCGGTGGCGCCCGCGAAACTCGCCCGCAGCGAGTCGAAGACGGCGTACAGCATCGTCGTGTCGAGCGAACACCGCGATGCTCGAGATCCAGAAGATGGTCCACGGCGACCCCGTCACCGCCGGAAGGTCCCGCCCGGTCGCGATGGACAGCGCATCGACGACAGGCACGGCCGGACGATCGATCGGCCGCGCCATCACGCGGGTACGACGACGTAGATCGGCGGCTCCGCCGACAGGCCGGCCCGGACCGTCACCGAGCGCTCGTCCGCGAGCACTTCGCTCGCCCCCGCTTCGAGGCCGTCGAACGTCTTCACGGCAACGCTTTCGGCCGAACTCTTCGGCCCGTCGATGCCCTTCGTCAGGTCGGTGTCGACGAAGCCGACATGCAGTCCGAGCACCTGCGTGCGCTGCGCCGCAAGCTCGAAGCGCAGCGCGTTGGTCAGGCCCCAGGCCGCCGTCTTGCTCGCGCCGTAGACGGCGAGGATCGGCCGGTCGACCCAGGCCGCCACCGATAGCACGTTGACGATCGCACCGCCGCCGTTGGCCGCGAGAATCGGCGCGAAGGCACGGGCGAGCAGCAACGGGCCGAAGAAGTTCGTCTCGAGATGCCGGCGTGCCGACTCGACGCCGTCGTCGGAGAGGAAGCCGCCGAACTGCGCGATGCCCGCGTTGTTGACGAGCACGGTCACGTCGGAGCAGCGCGCGGCGGCCGCGGCGACCTCTGCCGGGTCCGTGACGTCGAGGCGGACCGGCACCAGACCCGGCAGCGTCACGGTGGCCGGATCACGCGCGCCGGCATACACGGTGCGTGCGCCGCGCGCGAGCGCCTCCCGCGCGAATGCGAGGCCGATGCCGCGGTTCGCACCGGTGACGAAGACGACCGCGTCGTCGAGCTTCACGACGCGAACCGATCGATGGCGCGGCAGAGCCGATAGGCTAAACCGGCGACGACGGCGCCGCCTGCGAACAATATGATGAACGTCATATTTGCCTCCGTGGAAAGCGGGTGAGTGGGCGGAACGTGAAATCAGGCGCGGTCGTACTGCGCGAGCAGGGCCTGCCGTGCGCCGGCGAGCAAGTCCTTCCCGCGTGCCGTGTCACCGACGGCACGCGCGAGCTGCAGGCTGCCGACCAGCGTCGCGGCGACGACGCCGGCCTGATCGGCGACGGACGGCGCGAGCGAGCGCTCGACGTAGCGGAGCAGCGCGTCGACGCGCCTGGCCGACGCCTTCCGCACGGCCGGCGACTGCCGCGGCATCTCGGAGCACAGGGCGGCCACCGGACATCCCGCGTCGGGGGTCTTCAGCAACTGGTCCGACAGGTAGTTCTCGACCAGCGCGCGGAACGGCGTGACGTCCGGCGACCGCGGCTTCGCGGCCTGCGCCGCGATGCGCGTCGCGCTCGAACGGGCGGCTCGCTCGATCGCTTCGATCAACAGCGCGTCGCGCGACGCGAAGTGGGCGTAGAAGCCGCCGTGCGTGAGGCCGGCATCGCGCATCACGTCGGCGACGCCGACCCCGGCGTATCCGTGCTTCCGGATCGCGCGCGCGGCCGCGTCGACGATGCGGTCGTGCGACAGTTCCTTTCGGGTGACGGCGCGGTCCATGAACGGACCCTACACCGAAATATGATGTTCGTCATATTTCAGGAAAGGAACCCGGTTCCGCGACGGCCGTCCACCTGACGGCGTGCCGGCTCAGGCGCCGGGTTCGTCCGCGTTCTGCGACGATGCGACGCCGCGGCCGGTCTTGTGCTGCAGCTCGTCGATGCGCTTCGAGGCCTCGGCCTTCGACAGGTCGTCGGTGAACGGGACCTTGGCTTCTTCCGAGAGCGTCTTCAGATAGGAGCGTTGGGCGCCGGTCATCGGTTCGTCGCCGGTGGTCCAATCCGCCGGGTCCTTGATCGTGTTGCTTTCTTCCGCGCGTTCCTGGGTGTGCTTGTCCGTCATGGCGAGGCCTCCTGGTGAACGCGCAAGCATGGGGCGTGAAGCATGGACGACGGTCGGAAGAATTCGCATTCGGGGCCGCCGCCGTTTCTGACGACCGGGCGCCTCGTCGCGTCGGCGTTCCTGTACCTGCTGCTCGCGCTGGTGCCGCCGTCGCCGCTCGAGCAGCCGCTCCTCATCGTGCGGTTGCTGGCCCGACCCGCGCCCGCGCACGTGGCGCTGCCCGTCGCCGGTGTCCATGCCGCGGACCTGCGCGACAGCTGGGGCGGTGCCCGAAGCGGCGGACGGCGCCACGAAGGGGTCGACATCTTCGCGCCGCGCGGGACGCGGGTGCTGGCCGCGACCGAGGGGATGGTCTGGCGCCTGGGCGACGATCCGCTCGGCGGCCGCGTGGTGTGGGCGCTCGGACCCGGTGGCCAGATGCACTACTACGCGCATCTCGACCGCTACGCCGACCACCTGCGGACCGGCGACCGCCTGAACGTCGGCGACACGCTCGGGACCGTCGGCACGAGCGGCAACGCCCGCGGCGGTCCGCCGCATCTCCACTACGGGATCTATTCGCGCACGGCCGGCGCCATCAACCCGTTTCCGCTGCTGACTCGCCGGCCGGGTTGATCGAATCGCGCGCTTCGCTATGCTTGCGGGCGCGTCGACGCGACGGTCCCGACGACCGCGCGCCCCCGGCGCATCGCGTCGTGCCGAACCGACCTTCGCGACCCATGACCGATCCGCTGGACTCCGACGACCTCCTGCCGGACGACGACCCCGGTCGACCGCTGTCGCGCGAGGACCTGCAGAGCGGCGGCCGGCGCGACGAGTACATCAGGAAGCGGCTCGGCGGCATGGCCCGGAGCGACGCGCGGCTTCAGCAATGGCTCGACCAGGTGCTGCGCTTCGCACCCGACGGCGACGTCTGGATCTTCGCGTACGGCTCGCTGATCTGGAATCCGTTGTTCCCGGTCGCCGAGGAACGCGTCGCCCGCGTCGCGCTGCGGCTCGAAGCGCAGCCAGTGACGAAGGACTGGAACGCCTGTTGCACGCCTGCAGTCGCTCCTCCGCCTGAGGTCCGGTTCATTCGGACGCCGGATCGCCCTCGCCGAGCCAGTCGAGCAACGCGTCGGCCGCGAGCGGCCGGCTGAACAGGAAGCCCTGGGCCCGATCGCAACCGAGCTCGCTGATCACCGCGGCCTGCGCCTCGGTCTCGATTCCTTCGGCCACCGTGCTCATGCCGAGGCTGCGCGCGACGCGGATCGTGGCCTCGATCAGCACGCGGTGATGCGGGTTGGCGGCGGCCAGGGTGACGAACGAGCGGTCGATCTTCACCGTGTCGACCGGCAGCAGGTGCAGGCTCGACAGCGACGAGTAGCCGGTCCCGAAGTCGTCGAGCGCGATCGCGACGCCGAGCGCCTTCAACTCGTGCAGGCGACCCTGGACCGCCTCGTCCTGCGCGGCGAGGCTTTCGGTGACCTCGAGATGCAGCTGCGCCGCGGGCATCCCGGTGGACCGGAGGATCGATGCGACGGACGCGACGAAGTCCGCGCTGCCGAGCTGCGCGCGCGACACGTTGACCGCGAGCGAGCGCGGGGCGCGCGACCCGACCGTCCGTTGCCAGCGCATGAACTCGCGGCACGCGGTCGCGAGGACGAAGTCGCCGAGCGGCACGATCAGGCCGGTCGCTTCGGCGATCTCGATGAACGCGCTCGGCGGGATCACGCCGTTTTGCGGATGCCGCCAGCGCACCAGCGCCTCGACCCCGGCACCCCGGTCCCGGCCGTCCGATCCCTGAAGGCCGATCACCGGCTGGTACACGACGAACAACTGCTGCTCGACGATCGCGCGCCGCAGCTCCGCCTCGACACCGCCGCGGTGGGCGGCCTCCTCGCGCATGCCGGGCTCGAACATCGCGAGCCGGCCACCGCCCGCATGCTTGGCCCGATGCATCGCGATGCTCGCGTCCTGCAGCAGCGCCTCGGCATCGGCGTGCGCATCGGCGCGCGAGACGATGCCGACGCTGATGTTGCAGTGAAGGACGTGGCCGCCGACCGGATAGGGCCGGGCCAGCGCGTCGAGCAGGCGGCCGACCACCGCATGGATTTCCACCGGATGCTCGAGGTCTTCCAGGACGACGACGAATTCGTCGCCGCCGATCCGCGCCGCGAAGTCGCTCGCGCCGCCGGAACGGCCGACGCGCTTCCGGGTGCGCAGCGCGCTCCGCAGGCGCCCGGCCATCAGCGCCAGGACCTCGTCGCCGACCTGGCGCCCGCAGCGGTCGTTGATCTGACGGAAGCGGTCGCAGTCGAGGTGCAGCACCGCGAACTCGTATCCGCCATCGATCGCTTCCCGATCGATCACGTCCTGCACCCGTTCGAGCAGCACGGTGCGGTTCGGCATCGACGTCAGCGTGTCGACGCGCGCCGCATGCCGCAACTGGCGCGCCACCTCGCCGCGCTCGCGTTCCGCTTCGGCGGTGATGTCGTTGATCACGGCCATCAGCGATGACGGATCGAGCTTCATCAGGTCGATCGACAGATCGCGCGGCGGCGCCGTGCCGACGCCGGCGATCCGCACCCGCAAGCCTTCGCAGATCGTGCCGGTCGGTTCGCCGAAAGCCATCGCACGCGTCCTGAGTCCGGGCTGCAGCGCGTCGAACACGGTGAACAGGTTGTCGAGCACGCCGTCGACGGCGAGCGGCATCAGCAGCTGCGCCGACTTGGGATTGATCATCTCGATCGTGCCGTCGATCGTCGTCTGGACGAGGCCGATCGGCGCCCGATACAGGAAACGGATCAGCGCCTCGTGCGCCTCTCCGGCGACGGTCGCCGATTCGGGGTCGTCGTCGAGCTGCAGCGCATCGAAGCCGGCTGGCCTGCGATCAGGCATTGCGGTCGACCAGCACGTAGCGCATCGGCAGCGCCGGATCGGCGACGAGCCGGAGCCGCACCTTGACGGGCCGCATTCGCAACGTGAGCACGTACGGGACGATGGCGTCGAGCGGCGACCCCGAGGCCGCCGCATCGTCGAATCGCTGAGCCACGAGAAAATTGTTCAGGCACGGCGCGACGACGTCGAACAGTCGCTCGCCGACGACGCTGCCCACGCGAAGCCCGGCCGCCCGCGACTCGAACGCGTTGTAGACGCGAACCACGGTCGACCGGTCGAAGCCGATGATGCCGAAGTCCACCCCGTCCGCCTCGGCGGGGCTCATGTCGACCAGGGCGTTGGCGATGTCGGACTGTTCGAAATGCACGGTGGTGGTGGCGAGCATGATCGGACAGCCATTCAACGGCGTTGGAAAGTCCTCTTCGGCAATCCGACCGGATTCATGAACGTCCGAGCCCCGCCCCCGGGTGCTCAGCCCTGGTCGCTTTCCAGCGCGCCGATCTCGTCCTCGATCCGCTGCCGGGCCTTCAGGCTCAGCCCCGCAGCCACCATCCAGGGCGACTGTTCGTCGCGCAAGTCCGGCTCGCCGATCATTTCGTGCGCATAGAGATTGGCCTGCCAGACGCTCGCGCACAGCGCCTCCTCGGGCTCGGTCGCGTCGGCGTGCCGTTGGGCCGCGACGACGATCCGCTCGGGCAGCTCCCACAGTTCGAGAAGCGCCCCGCCGACCTGCGCATGGTCGAAACCGAAGCGCTCCGACTCGTCTTCGATTCCCTGCTCGTCCTCGCCGCTCCGCAGCCGCAGCAGCACGTCGGTCTCGTGCGGGTACTGCATCAGCATGGCGAGCCGACCCACGTCGTGCATCAGGCCCGCCATGTAGGCGATCTCGCCGTCGATGCCGCGGGCCAGGGCGAGATGGCGGGCGAGCGCCGCGCAGAGCAGCCCGTGGCGCCAGAACGCGCGCGCGACGGCGCTGTCGTGCAGGTACGCGAGGAGCGGCCGTTGCAGCACGGTCGCGGTCACCGTCCGGCGGATCAGGTTCACGCCGAGCACGGCGAGCGCGTCGCCGACGGTGCCGATGCGGCGCGACAGCCCGTAGTACGGGGAGTTGACGATGCGCAGCAGGTGGGCGACCAGCGCCGCGTCGGTCGAGATCAGGCGGCTCAACTCGGCGACGGGGATGTCCTCGCGATCGACGCTGCGGATCAGCTGCATCGCCGTGCCGCTGAAGAGCGGCAGGTGCTGGACCGACCCGACGAACGCCTGCAGCGCCTGGATGTCCGGCGGGTCGCACGAGACATCGGGGAGTTTGGAGCCGCTCATGATCGATCCGCAGGAAGGGTGCGGTCGGATCACCGTTGCCGCGAACGGCGACACTGTAACCCCGTCCGCGTGCATCCGATCGACGGGTCGCCGACGTAGTCGATGGACCGCCGCGCTGCGTAGAATCCCGGCCACCTCGATGAACGCCGACGCTTCCGATCCCTTCGACTACGAGTCCGCGCTCGAGGCCTGCGCGCGGGGCGAGCGCTTCGCGCTCCGCGCGATCTACGAGCGCGAGTCGCGCTGGCTCCTCGGCGTCGTCTTCCGCATCGTCCGCAACCACGAGACGGCGCAGGACGTGTTGCAGGAGGCCTTCCTGGCGATCTGGCAGCAAGCGTCGCGCTACCGGCGCACGCTCGGCTCGGGCCGCGGCTGGATCTACACCGTGGTCCGGCACCGGGCGCTGGACGAGGCCCGACGCGTCGTCCGCGAGACGCCGGCCGGCGACGACCTGGACGCGATCGCGGAGGCCGAGGCCCTGCATGCCCCGACGACGGTTGGTGCCCTCGACGCCGGACTCGAGCGCTGTCTCGCGACGCTCGACGAGCGGAAGCGGGCCTGCGTGATCGAAGCGTTCGTCGAAGGGCGCACGCACGAGGAGATCGCCGCGAAGCTCGCCGCGCCGCTCGGCAGCGTCAAGACCTGGATCCGCCGGGGACTGCTGGCCTTGAAGGCGTGCCTGTCATGAACCTCGACGACCCCGAAGACCGCGACGTCGCGGCGGCCGAATACGTGACGGGCACGCTGGCCGGCGACGATCGCGCACGCTTCGAAGCGGCGCTCGCAACCGACGCCGACCTGCAACGGGCGGTCTACGCCTGGCAGGACCGCCTCGTCGGCCTGGCACGGCGCGCACCGCCGCTCGAACCGGCGCCGACGCTGTGGCGACGGATCGAGGAGCGGCTGGTCGCCGCGACGCCCATCGCGCGCGGCGCTTCGAGCGCCGCCAACGAGCCGCTGTGGAACCGTCTCGCCACGTGGCGGGCGACGACGGCGGTCGCGGTCGCCGCGTCGCTGATCCTCGCCGTGCTGCTCGCGCTCCGCGGCGGCTCGATGCCGGTCGAACCGGCCGACCGCTATCTCGCGGTGCTGCAAAGCCCGATCGGGAAGGACACCGGCTGGCTCGTCGAGGCCACGGCGGGTACCGGGGTGCGACTGGTGCCGGTCGGGACGCCGACCGTGCCGCCCCCGGGCAAGTCGTTGCAGTTCTGGACCAAGCCGGACGGCGCGACCGGACCGACGTCGCTCGGCCTGGTGCGCCCGGACGAGGTGGCCGTCGTCCCGCTCGCGCGGTTGCCGGCGCTCGGCGAACGGCAGCTCTTCGAGGTCACGCTCGAACCGGAAGGCGGGTCGCCGATCGGCAAGCCGACGGGCCCGGTGCTGTACGTCGGGACGACCGTGCATCTGTGACCGTGACAAACCGCGGGCGCAAGGATGCGCATCGCCGGCGGGGCTTGTGGGAAACTTGCTCACTCGCCCTTCGTCGCCGCCCATGTCCTCCCCGATCAGCCCCGTCGAAGCGGACCATGCGATGCGTCACTGGTCCTACGCGCCGGACGGCGTGATCCGCATCGGATCGCCTGCGCACCTCGAGATGGCGTGCGAGTTCCTGCGCGCGACGCACAACCCGTACAAGCCGGCCGTGATCGATTGGCCTCATCTGCCGCCGGAGGCGCTCGAACGCATCGTGTCGCTGCCGATCTGGGACATCGCGGTGCAGACCGAGGGGCGCGCATCGATCCGCGTCGCGGCGTACGCGTCGACCGTGGCCGACCCGCTGCTCCGCGACGCGCTGACGATGAACGCGGCCGAGGAGGCGCGCCACAAGCAGGTCCTCGGCAAGCTCGTCGAGGCCTACGGCATCGCGCTCGAACCCGAGCCGCCGTACCTGGCGCCGGCCGATGCGCTGCGGGCGTGGATGCTGACCGGCTACAGCGAATGCATCGACAGCTTCTTCTCGTTCGGCCTCTTCGAGGCCGCGCGGCAGACCGGCTACTTCCCTGAAGAACTCGTCGAGACGTTCGAACCGGTGATCCAGGAAGAGACCCGGCACATCATGTTCTTCGCGAACTGGATCGCCTGGTACCGCCTCAGCCTGCCGTGGTACGCGCGGCCGCGGTTCTTCGCGAAGACGGTCGGCGTGTGGATCGCCTTGATCCGCGACCGCATCTCGCTCGCACGCGGCATCGACCGGGACGGCGCGGCCCAGGACATGAATTTCCCGGCGAACGTCGGCGACTCGGTCGGCGGCGGCGTGTCGATGCGGGCGCTGATCGAGCTCTGCCTCGTCGAGAACGACCGACGCATGGCCGGCTACGACGCGCGGCTGCTCAGGCCGACGACCGTGCCGCGCCTCGCCCGCCTGGCGTTGCGGTTCCTGCCCGGCGTGCCGTTGCCGCGGCGGACGGCTACGGGCGGCCTCCGCGACGCGCGTTGCTGAACGCGCCGTAGCGACCGTTCAATAGGTCGCCCGTCCGCCCGACAGGTCGAACACCGCGCCGGTCGAGAACGAGCACTCCGCCGACGCGAGCCACGCGACCATCGCGGCGGC
>CAXTDA010000043.1:0-3490 GCA_964242935.1 uncultured Burkholderiaceae bacterium
GGTCAAAACAGGAAGTACCGCTGAGCCATCGGCAGCTCGGTCGCCGGCTCGCAGGTCAGCAGCTCGCCGTCGGCGACGACCGCCTAGGTCTCGGGATCGACCGTGATCGTCGGCGTCAGCGCGTTGTGCACCATGTCGCGCTTGCCGACCGTGCGGCAGCCGCGCACCGCGACGACCCGCTTGTCGAGGCCGAGGCGCTCGGGGACGCCGGCCGACACCGCCGCCTGCGACATGAACGTCAGCGAGCCGCGCGCGACCGCCCGGCCGTGCGCGCCGAACATCGGCCGGTAGTGCACCGGCTGCGGCGTCGGGATCGACGCGTTCGGGTCGCCCATCGCGGCCGCGACGATCTGCCCGCCCTTGAGGATCAGGTACGGCTTGACGCCGAAGAACGCCGGCTTCCACAACACGAGGTCGGCCCACTTGCCCGCTTCGATCGAGCCGACCTCGTGCGCGATGCCGTGCGTGAGCGCCGGGTTGATCGTGTACTTCGCGACGTAGCGCTTGACGCGCGCGTTGTCGTGATGCGCCGGGTCGCCCGGCAGCGCGCCACGCTGCACCTTCATCTTGTGCGCGGTCTGCCAGGTGCGGACGATCACCTCGCCGACGCGCCCCATCGCCTGCGAGTCCGACGAGATCATCGAGAACGCGCCGAGGTCGTGCAGGATGTCCTCGGCGGCGATGGTCTCCTTGCGGATGCGCGACTCGGCGAACGCGACGTCCTCGGCGATCGCCGAATCGAGGTGATGGCAGACCATCAGCATGTCGAGGTGCTCGTCGAGCGTGTTGACGGTGTACGGCCGCGTCGGGTTGGTCGACGACGGCAGCACGTTCGGCTCGCCGCAGACGCGGATGATGTCGGGCGCATGCCCGCCGCCCGCGCCTTCGGTGTGGTACGTGTGGATGGTGCGGCCCTTGAACGCGGCGATCGACGCCTCGACGAAGCCGGCCTCGTTCAGCGTGTCGGTGTGGATCGCGACCTGCGTGTCGGTCGCGTCCGCGACGGTCAGGCAGTTGTCGATCGCGGCCGGCGTCGTGCCCCAGTCCTCGTGCAGCTTCAGGCCGATCGCGCCGGCCTCGATCTGCTCGTGCAGCGGGCCGGGCAGGCTCGCGTTGCCCTTGCCGAGCAGCCCGAGGTTCATCGGATAGGCCTCGATCGCCTGCAGCATGTTGGCGAGATGCCAGGGCCCCGGCGTCGCGGTCGTCGCGGCTGTCCCGGTGGCCGGGCCCGTGCCGCCGCCCAGCATCGTCGTCACGCCCGACATCAGCGCCTCGTCGATCTGCTGCGGGCAGATGAAGTGGATGTGGCTGTCGACGCCGCCCGGCGTCACGATCATCCCTTCGCCGGCGATGATCTCGGTGCCCGGTCCGATCACGATGTCGACGCCCGGCTGGATGTCGGGGTTGCCGGCCTTGCCGATGCGCGCGAAGCGGCCGTCCTTGATCGCGATGTCGGCCTTGACGATGCCCCAGTGGTCGACGATCAGCGCGTTCGTGATCACGGTATCGGCGACGTCCTTCGCCATCCGCTGGCTCTGGCCCATGCCGTCGCGGATCACCTTGCCGCCGCCGAACTTGACTTCCTCGCCGTAGATCGTGTGGTCGCGTTCGACCTCGATGAAGAGCGCGGTGTCGGCGAGCCGCACGCGGTCGCCGGTCGTCGGCCCGTACATCTCGGCATAGGCCTGCCGCGCGATGCGCGTGCTCATCGATCGCCTCCTTCGTCCAGCGGTCCCATGACGGCGCCGTTGAAGCCGTAGACGATGCGGTCGCCGGCGAGCGCGACCAGCCGCACCGTGCGCTCCTGGCCGGGTTCGAAGCGCACCGCGGTGCCGGCCGCGACGTCGAGGCGGAAGCCGCGTGCCGCCGTGCGATCGAACGCCAGCGCGTCGTTGACCTCGAAGAAGTGGAAGTGGGAGCCGACCTGGACCGGCCGGTCGCCGCGGTTCGCGACGACGACCGTGACGGTGTCGCGACCGACGTTCAGCTCGATGTCGCCGGCGGCGGCGATCAATTCACCAGGGATCATGACGAGTTCGCCCGCTTCGAACGATGGGATCGAGTGCCCGGCAGCATCGGTGTCGACCGGATGTGCGGCATCGTAGCGCGTCGGCACGGCATCGCGGGCGAGGATCGTCGTCTTTCGTCGACTGGCGTTCCGCGTGGCCGACCGGACTTACAAGCGTTCGACGATCGTCACGTTTGCCATCCCGCCGGCCTCGCACATCGTCTGCAGGCCGTACCGCCCCTGACGTTGTCCGAGCGCGTGGACCAGCGTCGTCATCAGCTTGGTGCCCGAGGCGCCGAGCGGATGGCCGAGCGCGATCGCACCGCCGTTGACGTTGAGCCGCGCGGGGTCCGCGTCGATCGCCTTCAGCCACGCCAGCGGCACCGGCGCGAACGCTTCGTTGACCTCGTAGAGATCGATGTCGTCGATGCGCAGGCCGCTCTTGTCGAGCGCGCGCAGCGTGGCCGGGATCGGCGCTTCGAGCATGATCACCGGGTCGTGCCCGAGCACCGACATGTGGTGGATGCGCGCGAGCGGTGTCAGGCCGAGCGCCTTCAACGCGGTCTCGCTCACCATCAGG
Organism: uncultured Burkholderiaceae bacterium; assembly: GCA_964242935.1. Classification (GTDB taxonomy): domain Bacteria; phylum Pseudomonadota; class Gammaproteobacteria; order Burkholderiales; family Burkholderiaceae_D; genus CAHJXF01. Next base: position 2,589 of record CAXTDA010000043.1, read on the forward strand.
ACGCCGCTCGCGCCGTCGCAGATCTGGCTCGCCGTCGCGGCCGTCACGCGGCCGTCGGGCCGCAGCAGCTTGACGCCGCGGATGCGATCGAGCGATCCGTCGAAGCGGATGCCTTCGTCCTGGACGTGCATCTCGCCGATCGCGACACCGTCGGCCGATCGCGCCTCGACGGGAACGATCTCCGCGTCGAAGCGTCCGCCAAGCGTCGCGGCGATCGCGCGCCGGTGGCTCGCGAACGCGAACGCGTCGAGTTCGTCCTTCGACAGGTCGTACTTGACCGCCATCGCCTCGGCCCCGTCGAACTGGCTGAACGCGACGTCCGGATAGCGCCGTCGCATCGCCGGACTCATCGCATCGCCCATCCCGGCGTCGACCGCGAGCTGGACCGCGGAGAACATCGGCACGCGGGTCATGCTCTCGACGCCGGCCGCGATGACCACGTCCATCGAGCCGGCCATGATGGCCTGCGCCGCGAAATGCAGCGCCTGCTGCGACGACCCGCACTGACGGTCGACGGATGTCGCCGGCGTCGACTCCGGCAGTCGCGACGCGAGCACGGCGCCGCGCGCCACGTTGCTCGACTGCTCGCCGATCTGGCTGACGCAGCCCATCACGACGTCCTCCACCGCGGCCGGATCGATGCCGGTGCGATCGAGGAGCCCGTCGATGACGGTCGCGGCCAGGTCGGCCGGATGCCAGCCGGCGAGACGACTTCCCCGGCGACCGCCGGCGGTTCGCAGTGCTGCGACGATGAAGGCTTCGGCCATGCGATGTTCCTTTTCGAGAGAGTGGGGTCAGCGGTCGTCGACGAAGGCCTGTGCGGACGACCGTATCGCTTCGAGGCGCATGGACGCGGCGGAAGCTTCGCATTCATGCCACTGCGCGGCATCGCGGTGGAGCAG
>CAXTDA010000043.1:3500-13835 GCA_964242935.1 uncultured Burkholderiaceae bacterium
AGGGATTGCGGGGCGACTGGGTCTTGAAGTAGCCGGCAGCGCGGTGGAGCAGCGTGGTCCGTGCCATCAAGGCGACGGCCGTCGACGCGGCGGACCGGTGCACGCCGCCGGTGTCGCCCGCGACTCGCCCGAGCGCCTTCCGGAAGAGTTCGTCCTGCACCGCGGGCGGCAACGGCACCGGGACGCGCTTGACCGTCTGCCGGGTGCGCCAGTCGAAGTCGCCCGCGGCAGCGCGGCGCAACCTCGCGAGGCCGGCGCTGCGCAGGTCCGCGAGCGGACAGACCTCGTCGACGACGCCGTCGGCCAGTGCCTGCGATGCAGTGCGCGACCGCCCGCTTCCGATCCAGTCGATCGCGACCGGAACGGATGCCACCCGCGGCAGCCGCACGGTGGCGCCGTGGGCGGGGAGGAATCCCCGCTCGATCTCCGGCAAGCCGATCTGCCCGGCCGCGTCCATCACGCGCCAGGCCGCAGTCAGCGCCATCTCGCAGCCGACGCCCCGTGCGTCGCCGTTGATGGCCGCCACCGTGGGGACTTGCAGGTCCTCGAACGCCATGAGCGACGCGTTCGAACGCCAGAGGTCGCGCATCACGTCGTCGACGGACACCCTGCCGCGATCCCCGAGCCCGCCGCTCCCGGCGCCGACGATGAAAGCCTGCTTCGCGCTCGTCACGAGAACGCCCGCGATGTCGCGCGCGTCCGCCAGCATCGCCACGGCGGCGCGCAGCTCCTCGAGCGTGCTCGCGTCGAACCCGTTGGTCGGAGCGCCGCGCCGATCGAAGCACAACTCGACGAAGTCGCCCGGCAGTCCCTGGAGAACGATGCTGTCGCCTTCGAACACTGCGGGACGTCCGTTCGATGATTCGATGGCGGCAGTCTCGTGGATCGGGCACGTCGTCCGCCTCGTCGGAAGCGACGATCCGGACCCCGCATCGATCCGGATTGACACCGGCAGGTCGAGCACCGAAGCTGCCTTCGCCCCGCCGCACCCGACGCCTCCCGTTCCGATGCCTTCGTCGCCCGCCCGTTCCCCGCCGTCTTCGCGCCCGACCCGTTCAGCCGGGTCGCTGCCCGCATCGACGACGACCACCCAGCGACTCGCGTCGAAGCTTCATCCGCCCGTGACGTCTCCGTCGCAGGTCCTGCGTCTGTCTTTGCGCGACGAGATCTGTCGCGGGTCGCCGTCGAAGCTCGTGCTCGTCCGCGCGCCGGCCGGCTTCGGCAAGACGACCGTGATGTCGCAATGCCGTGCGCAGCTCGAGGACAAGGGGGTGGACACGGCCTGGCTGACGCTCGACCCTGCCGACAACGACCCGTCGCGCTTCGTGACCTGTCTCGCGGCCGCACTCGCATCGATCGTCGTCGGGCGGACGCGGCGCGCGTCGCCGGTCTCGCCGGCAGGGCATGCGGCGAAGTCGGCGGGCATCGAGGCGATCGATCGTCTCGCGGCCCATGCATTCGAGATCGTCTTCTTCATCGACGACGTCGAGGTAATCCACGACGCCGCGGTCCTGAGCCTGCTCGCCGAGATCATCGAGCGACTGCCGCAGAAGGGCAGGCTGGTCCTCGGTTCGCGCGGCCTTCCCGATCTCGGACTCGGGCGTCTCCGCGCGCGCGGCCAGTTGCTCGAGATCGAGACGGACCGGCTGCGCTTCTCGTTCGAGGAGACGAGCGAGTTCCTGCAGCTGCGTCGCCAGCTGCCGCTGCTCGCACCGGACCTGCTCCGGCTCCACGAGAAGACCGACGGGTGGGTCACCGCTATCTGGCTCGCCTCGCTGTCGCTCGAACGGCGCGATGGCCACGGCGAGTTCATCCGCCGGTTCTCCGGATCGAACAAGGCCGTGGCCGAGTATCTGGTCGACGACGTCCTGTCGCAGCAGCCGCCGCGCGTGCGCCGGTTCCTGCTGCAGACGAGCATCCTTCGCCACCTGCATGCGCCGCTCTGCGACGCGCTCGTCACGGACGGCGGCAGTGCCGGCATCCTCGAGATGCTGGTCGCGGCCAATCTCTTCATCGCACCGATCGACAGCGACGACGGAATCCGCGGCTATCGCTATCACGCGTTGTTCGCGAGCTTCCTTCGCGGCGAGCTCGAGCGCGAACAGCCGCAGGCGGCGAGCGCGTTGCATCGGCGCGCGTCGCGCTGGTACGAAAGCCAGGGTCGGCCGGTGCCGGCGATCGACCATGCGATCGAGGCCGGCTCGATCGATCACGCGCTGTCGCTGATGTCGCAGCATGCGGAGGACCTGCTCGCGCAAGGACGCCTGCGCCTGCTGACCCGCTGGTTCGCGGCGATTCCGGAGAGCGCGCTCGCCGATCGACCCGGCCTGCAGGTCGTGCGCGCCTGGGCGCTCTGCTTCACGCACGGGCCGTGGGACGCGATGGCCCTGATCGAACGCCTCGACGTCAAGACGACCGCCGACGCGCAGACCGCAACCCGGCTGCTGGCGCTCCGCCCGGCCCTCTTCGCGATGATGGATCGCTACGAGGAGGCGTCGATCGCGGGCACCGACGGCCTGAAGCACCTGCCGCAGGAGAACTCGTTCGCGTACGCGGTGCTGAGCAACGCGATGGCCCACATCCACTTCGTCCACGGCCGCTACCCGGAAGCGCGTCGGCAACTCGATCTCGCGCGTCAGGCGCAGGGTCGCCATGCGAGCCGCTTCAACGTCATGTACTCGGAATCGGTCGAGGGCCTGATCGACCTGCAGGAAGGCCGCATGCGGCAGGCCGCGGCACGCTTCCGCATGGCCGTGCACGCGACGCCGCACGAGAACACGTCCGGCGCGGGCGGCAACGCGTGGGCGGGCGTCCTGCACGCGCTGGCCGTCTACGAGTCGGGCGACCTCGTGCACGCCGAGCGACTGCTGCACGTCTACGTCCCGCTCGCCCGCGACGTCGGACTGCCGGATCACATGATCCTCGGCTACGCGATGCTGGCGCGCATGGCGTTCAGCCGCGGCGACATCGACCGGGCGTTCCAGTGGCTGATCGAACTGGAGTATCTCGGGCACCAGCGCCAGCTCCCGCGCGTCGCGGCGAGCGCGCAGCTCGAACGGGCGCGGATCCTCCTGATGCAGGGTCACGCACCGGCTGCCGCGGAAGAACTGAAGCGCGCGCAGGCGAGCGGCATCTGGGAGCGGCTCGCGCCGTTCCGCCTGCCGACCGACAGCGAGGACTACGCGGTCGGCCGTCTGCGCTGGGAGGCGCTGGCCGGCGACGCGCGGGCGGCAGCCGCCGCGTTGCAGGCCGAGATCGATCGCGCGCGTCTCGCGAGCAGCCATCGTCGCGCGCTCAAGCTGCGCTTCCTGCTCGCGGTGGCGCGACAGCGGAGCGAAGCCGAGCGCGCGGCGATGACGGGCCTCCGCGAGGCGCTGCAGGCCGCCTGCCAGGAAGGCGTCGTTCGCCTGGTGGTCGACGAAGGCCCCGCGCTCGGCGTGATGGTGCGGGCACTGGCCGACCGGGAGACGCAGCGGTCGGCGCTCCGCGATCCGCTCTTCGCGGACTATCTGCTGCGGCTCTGCGAAGGCTTCGGCATCGACGCGTCGATTCCCGCGTTCGCCGTCGAGCCGTCGCTGCCGCTCGACCCGCTGACGCCCGGTGAATTGCGGGTGCTCGGCCTGCTCGCCGAGGGCGACTCCAACGCCGCGATGGCGAGGAAGCTCTTCGTCTCCGACAGCACGGTGCGGACGCACCTGCGCAACATCAACGGCAAGCTCGACGTGACCAGCCGGACGCAGGCGATCGCCGTGGCGAGGAAGCTCGGCCTGGTCCACTGAATCGCCGGACGGCGTGTCCAAAATCGTCGCTTCCGACGATGGGGCGCTTCGCGGTTTCCGCGACGATGCGAAGGTCGCCAGCGTGCGGCAGGACCCGTCTGCGCGAATCCGCAGACCGGAGCGGCGACTTCCCGGACCGTACTCCGATGACCGAGCGACACGAATGACCGACCTGCGCATGCCGGCGCGCGACGACTGCGTGCTGCCCCACCTGCTCGATCGCCACGGTCGCGAGTCGCCCGACCGGATCTTCGCCGTCTTCGAGAACGGCGAGAGCTGGTCGTACGCGACCACGCGCGACTTCGCGATGCGCACGGCCGCCGCTCTGCGCGCGGAGCGACTCGGCACCGGCGACAAGCTGATCTCGTGGTTGCCGAACGGTCCGTCCGGCCTGCGCTGCTTCCTCGCCGCCGGCTACTGCGGCGCCGTGTACGTCGGCATCAACACCGCCTACAAGGGCGCGCTGCTCGAGCACGTCCTCGAACTGTCGGACGCCGAGGTGATGGTCGCGCATCCGGACCTGGTCGACCGACTGCTCGACATCGGCAGGCGCGGACGCATCCGCACCGTCTTCACGTCGGCCGCGAAGGTGGCGAGCGATCGCGGCCGCTTCGCCGGGGCGGGCATCGAACTGCTGTCGACCGACCTGCTCGATCGCGAAGCCGGGCCGATCGCACCGCCCGACCTGCAGCCGTGGGATGCGCAGTCGATCTGCTTCACGTCGGGCACGACCGGACCGTCGAAGGCCGTCGTCTCGTCGTACATGCACCTCTACACGATGGGCGTCGAATGCCTCGAAGGGATCGGGCCCGAGGATCGGCACATCGTCAACCTGCCGCTGTTCCATGCCGGTGGCACGCTGACGGTCTACGGCGCGCTCGCGCGCGGCGCGTCGATCGTGCTGCTCGAGGCGTTCCAGACCGACACCTTCCTCGACATCTGCCGCCGGACCGGCGCGACCGCGACCATCCTGCTCGGCGCGATGACCGGTTTTCTGCTGAAGCGACCGCCATCGCCCGCCGACCGCGACCATGGCCTGCGACAGGTGCTCGTGCTGCCGCTCGGCGACGACGGACCGACGCTCCGGGAGCGCTTCGGCGTCGATGTGCTCACCACCTTCAACATGAGCGAGGTCTCGGCGCCGTTGTTCTCGGAGCGCAACCCCGTCCTGGCCAAGACGTGCGGGCGCGTGCGTCCCGGGATGGACGTGCGAATCGTCGATGCGAACGACTGCGAGATGCCGATCGGCGCAGTCGGCGAGCTGATCGTCCGCGCCGACGCGCCGTGGACGCTGTTCAGCGAGTACTACCGCATGCCCGAGGCCACCGCGAAGGCCTGGCGGAACGGCTGGTTCCACACCGGCGACGCGTTTCGTCGCGATGCCGACGGCAACTACTTCTTCGTCGACCGCGTCAAGGACTCGATCCGGCGCCGCGGCGAGAACATCTCGTCGTTCGAGCTCGAGTGCGAGGTGCTGCGCTTCGCGGGCCTGGCGGAAGCCGCCGCGGTCGGCGTGCCGAGCGCCGACAGCGAGGAGGAGGTGCTGCTGGTGCTCGTGCCGCAACCCGGCACGTCGCTCGACCGGATCGCGCTGATCGACCATCTGCAGGACCGCGTGCCGCACTTCATGGTGCCGCGCTACCTGCGGACGGTCGACGCGCTGCCGAAGACGCCGACGTCCAAGGTCGAGAAGCACGTGCTGCGCGCGCAAGGCATCACCGAGGACACCTGGGATCGCGAGGCGGCCGGCATCCGGATCCGGAAGGAGAAGCTGCGGTGAGCTTTCCGATCGCGACCGCGGCGGTCGGGACCGTGATCGATCGGAAAGTCGTCGACGTGACGTTCCGCATGACGTCGGCCTATGCGGCCGCGATCGGTGCGATCGACGACCGCTACCTCGACGACGGCGTCGCGGGCGGCCCGGTCGCGCCGCCCGCGTTCCTCGTCGTCCTCGAGTGGCCGATGCTGTTGAAGCAGCCGTACATCGGCGCCATCGGTGCCCCCGAGGACCGCTACTTCGAGCGGCTGCTGCACGCGTTCCAGGACACGACTTTCCACCGCGTCGTCCGGCCCGGCGACCGCCTCGAGCTCCGGGTCGAGCTGTCCGGCATCCGCCCGACCGCGGCCGGCGCGCTGGTCGTCTGCACGGTGGAGACGTGTCTCGCGGAGGGCGGCGAGCCGGTCGCGACGAGCTGGATCGGCTCGCTGTTCCGCGGCTGTCCGGTGAGCGGCGACGCGACGATCGGCCGCTTCGCCCCCGAGCTCGGTCCGGCGACGCCGGAGGGCGTGCCGTTCGAGCCCGTCTCGATCGAGATCACGCGTGCGCTGCCCTTCGTCTACACGGAATGCAGCGGCCACTGGAACCCGATCCACACGGAACGCGCCTACGCGCGCGCGGCCGGCTACCCCGACCTCGTCGTGCACGGCACGTCGACGCTGGCGATCGCCTGCCAGCGCCTGATCCACGCGCATGCCGCCGGCGACCCGCGACGCCTGCGGCGCTTCGGCGCGCGCTTCTCGAACCTCCTGACGCCCGACCAGACGCTCCGGCTGCGACACGCCCCGGTGTCGCGGACGCGCTCGTCGCACGTGGCGTTCGCGGTCGAGGACGCGGACGGACGTGCCGTGCTCGGTCGCGGCATTGCGGCGTTCGTGGATGGGGACGCATGACCCGGAATCACGACAAGACTCACAGGAGACGCGCATGAAGAACCGACTGACGTGGATGGCTGCAACCCTTGCGCTGCTGAGCGGCGTGCCCGCGATGGCGCAGCAGGGACCCTTCAGCGACGACAAGGTCGTCATCGGGGTGCTGACCGATCTCTCCGGCGTGTATTCCGACCTGTCGGGTCAGGGGTCCGCCGTGGCCGCGCGGATGGCCGTCGACGACTTCGGCGGCAAGGTGCTCGGACGACCCATCACGGTCCTCGTGGCGGACATGCAGAACAAGGCCGACATCGCCGGCAGCAAGGCGCGCGACTGGTACGACACCAGCGGCGTCGACTACCTGATCGACCTGCCCGGATCGGCCGCGGCCCTGGCCGCCGTGCAGGTCGCGAAGTCGAAGGGCAAGTTGATCAACATCACGGCGGCGGTCAGCACCCGCATCACGAACGAGGACTGCGGTCCGACCGTCTTCCACTGGTCGCCCGACAGCTATGCGCTGGCGTCGTCGACCGCGCGTGCGGTGCTGAGGGAAGGCGGCGACAGCTGGTTCTTCATCACGGCCGACTACGCCGGCGGTCTCGCGCTGGCGAAGGACGCGGGCGACGTCGTCAAGGCGAACGGCGGCACCGTCGTCGGCGAGATCCGCCATCCCTTTCCCGGGACCGACTTCTCGTCGTACCTGCTGACCGCCGCGGCGAGCAGCGCGAAGGTCATCGGCATGGCGAATGCCGGCAGCGACATGGTCAACACCATCAAGCAGGCGAAGGAGTTCGGCCTGCCGCAAAAGAAGCGCTTCGCCGCGACGATCATGTTCGACACCGACATCCACTCGATGGGTCTGGAGACGGCGCAGGGCATCTACATGACGACCGGCTTCTACTGGGACCGCAACGAGGAATCGCGACAGTTCGGACGGCGCTTCTTCGGCGTGCAGAAGCGCATGCCGACGGTCGTGCAGGCGGCGGCCTATTCGGGCGTCACCCACTATCTGCGCGCGGTGCAGGCCGCCGGCACGGACGACCCGGCGAAGGTCGCCGAGCAGATGAAGGCGCTGCCGGTCAACGACTTCTATGCGAAGAACGGCAAGGTTCGCGAGGACGGGCGCATGGTGTTCGACCTGTACCTGACCCAGGTCAAGGCGCCGAAGGACTCGAAGTATCCGTGGGACTACCTGACCATCAAGCAGACGGTCAGGGGCGACGATGCCTTCAGGCCGCTCGCCCAGTCGACCTGCAGCTTCGTGAAGAAGTGAACGGGTCGGTCGTCGCCGTTCAGACCACTGGATGATGCACGGTCACGAGCTTCGTTCCGTCGGGAAACGTCGCCTCGACCTGGATGTCGGGAATCATCTCGGGCACGCCGTCCATCACGTCGTCGCGCGTCAGCAGCGTCGTGCCATGGTGCATCAGCTCGGCGACACTGCGGCCGTCGCGGGCCCCTTCGAGGATCGCGGCCGAGATCAGCGCGACGGCTTCGGGGTAGTTCAGCTTCAGTCCGCGGGCCCGTCGACGCTCGGCGACGAGGGCGGCGGTGAAGAGCAGCAGCTTGTCCTTCTCGCGCGGCGTCAGTTCCATGTCGTGCCTTCACGCCCCTCGTTGGTGTCGTCCATCACGTCGACCAGATACGCGGCATCGTAGCGTCTCTTCCGGTCATCGCGGGCCGCACGATCGTCCAGAGCTCGTGGAAGAGGTCGCGGATCCGTTCGGCCGAGTCGGCCAGCGCACGGGCGACGAGGCCGTCGCGAAGCGTCGTCACGCCCGCCTCGCGCCGCGCGATCGATGCGACGCGGCAGCGTTCGAACGCGGCCTCGTCGAGCGCGGCACCCCACGCCCAGAACACACCGGCGACATGATGGCCGTTCCACCCGACCGCCGAGTCGAGCAGCGCATCGCCGCTCACTAGTCGCGTCCGCTCGCGCCAGACCGCGCGGCCGTCGCACGACAACGCGAGGTCCTGCCGAAGCAGGCCGCGTTCGAAGCGCTCGCCCGATGCACGCCGTCCGAGCGCGACGATGTCCCAACCGATGCACGTCGCGCCGGGCTCGCACGCGATGCGGATCGACGTCGCGACGTCGGCGCCGTCGAACACGATGTTCTCCTGCGGCAGCCACTCGAGGCACGCGCCGCGCGCGACGCGCAGTTCCACGTCCTGGACCGCGCGGGCACCGTCGGACCGATACCACTTGGTCGCGCCGGGGTTCGTGACGAGCGCGTGTGCGTCGGCCCGCACGTCGACGTCGATCTCGAGCCGGTCGCCGCCCGCGATGCCGGCCGGCGGATGGACGACCAGCAGGTGCGCGACCCCCGGTCCCTCGGGATGGAGCGGCTTCTGCAGCCGCAGCGGCCCGCGATGGAGGCGATGGACCGCGACGCTCGCATCGCCGCGCCGCGCGACGCCGATCTCGAGCCGCGCATCCCAGCGGCGCGTGGCGGCGGCGATCGTCGGCGATTCGGAGCGGGAGCCGTCCATCGGCCGACGTTATACCTGCGAACGAGGCGACACCCGTCGCTCCTCGTACGCCGACGACCGGTACGGTCGCTCGGTCTTCGACGCTCGGTCGCGGCGTGCCGCGGTTATCCTCTGCGTGGACAACGTCCGCGACGAGCCGAACAGTTCGAGCCACGGCGCCTTGCCGGATCGGCAGAAACGGGCAACGTCTGATACCCGCTCGAGTGCGCAACTTCGACGCTGATGGTGCGCGGTCGCGGCATTGTTCGACGGAATGCCGCTCCGTGCCCGACTCGCAGATTTGTCCCCTTGCGCTCGACCGGCGCGCCCAACTGGAGAAATGAATGAACGCATCGATGGCACGACTCGTTCGCTACGCGGCAGCGTTCCTGCTCGCGGCGTCCGCAACCTTCGCCCACGCCGACGAATTCAGCGATACCACGACGCTCTTTCGGAACAGCAACGAGAGCGCCGCCTTCTTCGACCGGAGCTACGGCTATGCGGTCTTCCCGACCGTCGGCGAAGGCGGATTCGTCGTCGCGGGCGGTTACGGCACGGGCCGGGTGTACGCGCGCGGACGATATGTCGGCGATGCGACGGTGACCCAACTGAGCGTCGGCGCACAGGGCGGCGGACAGGCCTACAGCCAGATCATCTTCTTCCAGAACCAGCGCGCCTTCAACGCATTCACGAGCGGCAAGTACGAGTTCGCCGCCGACGCCTCGGCCGTGGCGATTACCGCGGCCGCGCAGGCGAGCGCGGGGACGCAGGGGGCCAGCGCCGGCGTGAGCGGCACCAAGAAGAACGCCGGCACGCTGGGCGGCTACCGCAAGGGCGTCGCGGTGTTCACGATCGTCAAGGGCGGCGCGATGCTCCAGGCGGCGATCGGCGGGCAGAAGTTCACGTACAAGCCGACCAAGGCGCGCTGACCGGATCCGGGCCGCGCAGGTCGCTGTCAGGGACGCTGCGGCGGGGAGCCGACGTCCCGATCGTCGGTCAGCGCGGCCCGTGCGGTCGCCGACCGCTTCGCGGCCTCCACGACGACGACCTTCCGCGGCGCCTGCCCGACCGCGACCGACCGCACCGTTGCCCCGGCCAGGTCGACGAGGCTCAACGTGTTCGACCCTTCGTTGGTCACCGCGACGGCCCGGCCTTCGTCGAACGGCGACATCCAGTGCGGCTGCTCGCCGAGGCGGATCGCGTCGCCGGCGCGGTTGGTGACGGGGTCGAAGCGCAGCAGCTCTCCCGGCCCCTGGACCACGACGAGTCCGCTCGACGCGCCACGATAGACCGCGGCGAGATGCGGTGACGCGCCGGTGGCGATCGTCGCGACGATCCGGTCGGCGGCCGGGTCGAGGACCTGCACCGCATTCTCGCCGGCCATCGTGAAGTAGACGGCACGACCGTCGCCGCGGTACTCGAGGTCGCGCGGCACCTTGGG
>CAXTDA010000043.1:13845-15657 GCA_964242935.1 uncultured Burkholderiaceae bacterium
CCCCGCCCCCCCGCGCGCCGCGCCCCGCGCGGCCGCCCCCCCCGGGGGCCCGCCCCCCGCGGCGCACCACGCTGCGCGTCGCGAGGTCGACGACCGCGAGGCCCGGATCGCCCGCATCCTGCGACGCGACGTAGGCGATCCGGCCCGTCGGGTCGACGGCGATCGTGTGCGGCTTCGCGACCGCGACACTGCCGACGACGACCCGCCGCGCCCGATCGACCCAGACGACCCGGTCCTCGCCGTAGACCGCGACCAGCAACGTGCCGCCGTCGGGCGTCGCGGCAAGGCCGTGCGGCGACTTGCCGACCTCGATCCCGGCGGTGACGCGGTCGTCGCCGATGTCGATCGCGCCGACCGTCGAGCCGCCGTCGAGCGCGACGAACCCGGTGCGTCCGTCCGGCCTCGCGACCCTGCCGTGCGGTCCCCGGCCGACCGGCAGCGTGGCGACGACCGTCGCCTTCAGCGGATCGACGACCGAGACGGTGCCGTCCCTGAAGTTGCCGACGTAGGCCCGGGTCTCTGCCGACGCCGCGAACGACAGGGCGGCAACGAAGGGCAGCGCGCAGCGGGCGATCGATGGAAGTGGTGACATGCGAAGTTCCTCCAGGGTGACGGTGCGGATGGAGTGCACCTGACGTCCGGACCGCTTCGACTGCGTCGTTATTCGTGATGGAATAAATCGGCGTCGCGGCGAGTCCTGTCGTCGTCGCGTGGAAGGTGCGCATGACCGACGCTCGATCATTCGAACGACAGGTGCTTCCCCATCTCGGCGCCGGTTACAACCTGGCGCGCTGGGTGCTGCGCGACGCCGCCGCGGCCGAGGACGCCGTGCAGGATGCGAGCGTGCGGGCGCTGCGGTATTTCAGCGGCATGCGCGGCGAGAACCCGAAGGCCTGGTTCCTCGCGATCGTTCGCCGCTGCTGCTTCGACCGGATCGGGCGCGACCGTCTCGAAGCGCCGCTGCCGTATCACGACGCGGCGGACGACGCGGCGGACGACGCCGCGGACGCCGATCCGGACGACGACGCGAGCCCGGAGCAGATCGTCCACCTGCGCGACCGGGCGGCGAGCCTGCGCGCGGCCATCGAGGCGCTCGCGCCCGGCTATCGCGAGGTCATCGTCCTTCGCGAGTTCGAGGACCTCTCGTACAAGGAGATCGCGCGCATCGCGAACATTCCGATCGGCACCGTGATGTCGCGGCTCGCGCGCGCCCGCGCGCTGCTGCAGCAGTCGTCGCACCTCGACGAGGTCCGCGACCCGTCTTCCGCGTGCAGCCGATGAGGTGCCACGAATCCGCGCGGGTGGGCCGGCTCGCCGACGAAGAACTCGACGCCGCGGAACGCCGGGCGGTCGAGCGGCACGTCGACGAATGCGCCCGCTGCGCCGACGAGCTGCGAGGCATCGTCGCGCTGCGCGAACGCGTCCGCGACGCGTCGCTTCGCTATGCGTTGCCGCCGGGCCTGGCCGAGCGGGTCGCGAAGGACGTCGAGTCGTCGCGGCTCGCGAATCGTGGTTCGGGACGTCGCTGGCGGTGGTTCGGGTCCGGCGCGCTCGGCGGCGCCCTGGCGACGGCCGCCGCGTTCATGCTGTCGATCGCGGTCGAGACCGGCCGGACGAGCGACGCGCTGGTCGACGAGATTCTGGGGGCGCCCCCCCCCGGCCCGCCGGGCGAGCGGGCGGGCCGCCGCCCCGGCGACGGCGATGCTGGCGGCGATCGCCTATGCGCTGAGCCGCGGCCGCATCGCCGACCGCTGGATCGTCGCCGCCGCGACGATCGTCTCGGCGCAGGGTTTTGCAGGGATGGCTCTGTGG
>CAXTDA010000044.1:0-15651 GCA_964242935.1 uncultured Burkholderiaceae bacterium
TCCCCCATCCGCTCGATGCGCGCCAGCACCGCCGCACTGGCTCGGCGATCGCGAAGCCCCGAAAGCCACTTGCTGAACGTCGGGGTCTGCTTGATCTCCATGTGTGAATCATACGCCACAACTAGGAATTGTGTCAAGCGTAGATCACACTTTTTCGTGCTGGGCATATCATCGCCGCATGGACCTCGGCACCGGCTTCTTCGACCTCGGACGCGATCCCTCGATCGCCGAGGAGTACGCGACGCGGATGGCGACCGGCCAGTGCATGACCTGCACGAAGCCCGACTACGAGGTCGTCAACGTCCGCGGCCAGCCGCCGCACCTCACCGTCCACTGCAAGGTCCATCGGAGCGCGCCGCGGTACTACGGCCGCTGCGCGAGCTTCGAGCGGGTCAACGGGATTGAGGAGCTCTGGAAGTAGGGGCGGCCCGATTCGGTCTCGCGCGGTGGCTCAGGCGTTCTCGCGGTGAAGACTTGACGCTGCGATCTGGGTGTACCGCTTGAGCTGCTTCCACTCGCGATGGCCCGTCCAAATTGCGACCTCCTCGATCGCGTAGCCCATCTCGAACAACCGGCTCGTCCCTTCGTGCCGCAGGTCATGGAAGCGCAGCCCGACGATCCCGAGTTCGGCGCATGCGCGCGGGAAAATCGACGAGAACGTCTTCGCGTTGAACGGGAAGATCAGCGGGCCATCCTTAGGCATCGACTGGACGATCGCCCAGGCCGCGGGCAGCAGCGGGACCTCCTGATCGTTGCCTTGCTTCTCCTGGGGATCCTTGCGGTCGCGGATCACTACGGTTCGTGCCAGCTCGTTGACGTCCGCCCATCGCAGCCGGGTGATCTCCGAGGCGCGCATAGCGGTTGCCACGGCGAACGGGATGATCTTGTCCATCGGGATCTGCTGGCGCGGCTTGGTGGCGAAGTAGGCGACGATCCGCGTCAGCTCTTCGGCAGTCGGCCGGCGCTCGCGTTCCTTCGACTTCGTCCGGTAGCCGAGCATCGACAACGCCGCGCGCGCATCGCCGACCGGATCGCCGGCTACCGGCAGATTCCAGACCGCCCGCGCGACGCGCAGGATCGACCCCAAGTAGGAGAGCTCCGCCGACCACGTGACCGGCCCGCATCCGCGCGTCTTGGCATACCGCACCAGGCGATCCTTGGTGATCGCGACCAGCGCCTCGTCGCCCATTCGCGACTCGATCATCTTTAGCGCGCCGTCGTGCGATCGACCGATCGGCTTGACCCGGTCCTTCCGAAACCGCTGGATCAGGTCGGCGACGGTAGTCGCCTTGGCCTCGACGTCGTCGTGGAATTCGCCCGCATCGATCTGTGCTTCAATCTTCCGCGCCCACTTTTCGGCGACCGCGTTCGACACGAACGTCCGGGTCTTGGTGTGCCCCTTGCGGCGGACCTGGACGCGCCACTTGTTCCCCACCTGGACGATCGAAGCCATGCGCAGCGATTCCTGTAGCAAATCCGTCCCCACTGAGGGCGTGCGGAATTGTGCTTCAGACGCGCTGGCTGGTGGGAAAAAGTGCTACGGATTTGCTACAAGCCCTTGATGGAACGCGCTAAGTCATTGATCAATCGGTCCAATAGAATATCTGTTGCCCCGATGATGGACTGGACCGACCGCCATTGCCGCGTCTTCCATCGCCAGCTGTCGCCGTCGGCACGGCTCTACACCGAGATGGTGACGACCGGGGCGCTGCTGCATGGCGACGTGCCGCGGCATCTCGACTTCGACGCGGTCGAGCATCCGGTCGCGTTGCAGCTCGGCGGTAGCGAGCCGGCGGCGCTCGCGCATTGCGCGCGGCTCGGCCAGGCGTGGGGATACGACGAGATCAACCTCAACTGCGGTTGCCCGTCGGAGCGCGTGCAGAACGGCGCGTTCGGCGCCTGCCTGATGGCCGAGCCGGCGCTGGTCGCCGACGGCGTGAAGGCGATGATCGACGCGGTCGACGTACCGGTCACCGTCAAGCATCGCATCGGGCTCGACCGCAGCGACGACTACGGCTTCGTCCGCGACTTCGTCGGCACGGTGGCCGATGCCGGCTGCAGGACGTTCATCGTGCATGCGCGGAACGCCTGGTTGAAGGGCCTCTCGCCGAAAGAGAATCGCGAGGTGCCGCCGCTCCGCCACGAGGTGGTGGCGACGCTGAAGCGCGACTTTCCCGAGCTTCGCTTCGTGGTCAACGGCGGGCTTACGAACCCGGCGGCGATCGGCGAGGCCTTGGAGCGCTTCGATGGCGTGATGATCGGCCGGGCTGCGTATCACGAGCCGTGGTTGCTGGCGATGCTGGACCCGCAGGCCGCGACCGGTGCCGTGCACGCGCGGCGGCAGGTCGTCGCCGCGATGGCCGACTATGCCGATCGGCAGGCGGCGCTCGGCGTGCCGCTCCGCTCGATCGTTCGGCACATGCTCGGCCTGTACCACGGGCAACCCGCCGCACGGACCTGGCGACGGATGCTGAGCGACGCGACGTCGCTTCGAGGCGCCGACTCGTCATTGCTGTGGCGGGCGCTGGAAGCGGTCGAGCATCCGGCCCAGGTATCGGCCTCGGCCTCGGCACCGGCATCTCTTCGACCGGACGCCGCGTTGTTGCGCGCCTGAGCCGCCGGGCGTCCGCGGCACTCGGCGCCGGGCTGTTGTCCACGGCCCGGCGCTCCCGCGAATGCGGGAACCCAGCGCCTCGGTGAAGGAATGGAGACAGTGCAACGACACCGGCTTCCCGCCTGCGCGGGAACGACGGACAGCGGAGGGGAGACCTCTCGGGACTCGTCGTCCGGCGTAGGCAGGAACCCGCTGCGTGACGTCCGATCCACCGCGTCGTCTTTTTTGAAGGCTCGTCTCATCGACGCCTGCACAGCGCCGCGTAGTCCTCATCGGCGCGCCGCGCCTTGACGCGCTTCGTCGGCTGGTCGCGCGGTCCCGCGATCTCGGCGTCTTCGTGGGCCCGCTTCGCGCGGAGCGCGAGCTTCGGGCACGCGTCCTTCTCCCGACCTCGGTCGATGCCGCGGCGGGCGGCGAGTGCCGCGGCGCGCTGGTCCTGCCGTCGCTCCTCGTCGCGACGCCGCTCGATCGCGTCGAGTCGTGCCTGGTCCGCACGTGCCCGGTCGATGGCCGCGGCGCGGTCCTCGGCGCTCGGTGCACGCGCGGCCTCGACGAACCTGGTCTGGCGGCCCGAAGGGCAGGGCAGGTCGCTGTAGGTCACCCGCCCGGCGTCGTCGCATCGATAAGCGGTCGCACCCGTGATGCCGCACGCGGTCAGCATGGCGATGCCGGTCACGGTGCGCAGCGCGAGGAGGTTGGGGCCGACGAGCGCCTGCCTCGTCGCACCGTCCTCGCGGCGCCTTCCTCGCAGCACCGTCCTCACGGCGCCGTCCTCACACCGCCGTCCTCACAGCACCTTCCCTGGATTCATGATCCCGTCGGGGTCGAGCGCGCGCTTGATCGCCCGCATCATCGTCATCTCGCGTGGGCTCTTGTAATGCGCGAGCTCGTCGCGCTTCAGCTGGCCGATGCCGTGTTCCGCGCTGATCGAGCCGCCGTACGCCATCACCGCATCGTGGACGACACGATTGATGCGCGGCTGCAGCGCGAGGAACGCGGCCTCGTCGCCATCGACCGGCGGCGACACGTTGTAGTGCAGGTTGCCGTCGCCGAGGTGGCCGAACGTGACCATGCGGATCGCGGGGAACGCCGCGGCGAGCGCCGCGTCGGTCGTCTCGACGAACGTCGCGATCCGCGAGATCGGCACTGCGATGTCGTGCTTGATGTTCCTGCCTTCGGCGGCCTGCGCCTCGGAGATGTTCTCGCGGAGCGACCACAGCGCCCTGGCCTGTGCGAGGTCGGTCGCGACCGCGGCGTCGATGACCACCCCCTGCCCGAGGCCGTCCTCGAGCAGCCCTTCGAGCGTCGAACGCGCATGCGCCTCGCTCTGATGGTCCGATACCTCGATCAGTACCGCTTGCGGATGGCGTTCCACGAACGGCGACCGCGACGAGGGAAAGTGCTTCTCGACGAGCTGCAGCGCGAGGTCGGAGACCAGCTCGAACGCGGTCAGCGTCGGGCCACAGCGGACACGCGCGATGGCCAGCAGCCGCAGCGCGTCGGCCGGCGACGCGACCGCGGCCCACGCGGTCCAGCGCGCGCGCGGCAACGCGAACAGTTTCAGCGTCGCCGCGGTGACGATGCCGAGCGTGCCTTCGGCGCCGATCAACAGGTCGCTCCAGCGGTAGCCGGTGTTGTCCTTCCGCAAGCCGGACAGATTGCCGACGACGTCGCCGTTCGCGAGCACCGCCTCGACGCCGAGACAGAGGTCGCGCGCGTTGCCGTAGCGGAGCACCGCGGTCCCGCCGGCATTCGTCGACAGGTTGCCGCCGATCGTGCAACTGCCTTCGGACGCGAGGCTGAGCGGGAACAGGCGGTCGACGTCCTGTGCCGCGCGCTGAACCTCGGCCAGCGTGCAGCCCGCTTCGACGGTCAGCGTGTCGTTGCCGGGGTCGACCGCGCGGATCGCCTTCATGCGACCGGTCGACAGCACGATCTGCGCGCCGCTGTCGTCGGGCGTCGCGCCGCCGACGAGACCGGTGTTGCCGCCCTGCGGCACGATCGCGATGCGCGCCGCCGCGCAGTAGCGGACGACGCGGGTGACCTGGTCGACGTCGGCCGGCCGGACCACGGCGAGCGCGCGCCCGTGATAGTGCTTTCGCCAGTCCACCACGTAGCTGGACTGATCGGCGGCATCGACCAGGACATGCGGCGCGCCGACGAGGTCGACGAAGGCCGCGATGTGGTCGTCGTGCGCTGGCACCGGCTTAACTGCGCGACCGTCGGGCGGCCTTCTTGAGCGGTGCGAGGACCGCGAGCACCGCGACGAAGTAGACGGTCGCGAACACGGCCTCGAGCGCGCCGGCGGCCGCGGCCGGTTGCGGATCGCTCGTCGCCCGAACCAGCCCCTCGGCGACGAACAGCAGGATGAACATCGAGGACCATTGCATTGCATAGACGTCGGCGCGCGACACCCGTCGCATCAGGAAACCCAGCGCCAGCAGCTTGACCGCCGCGAGCACGATGCCGCGCGACGGCCCCGCGAACGGCGCGAAGACGAACGCGACCGACAACGCCATCAGGGCCGCGAGGCTCGCGATCGCGACGACACGCAGGACCGCCGGACTCATCGAACGCTCATCGTGCGGCCCGCGAACGCGATGCGCATCGACCGAATGAACGATGCGCATCGGCCTGCCCGACCTGCAAGATCACGCCGTCATCTCCACGATCCGTTCGCCGATCGCCATCGACGCCGTCAGGCCCGGCGAGTCGATGCCGAAGCAGTTCACGAGACCAGGAACCCCATGCACATCGCCACCGGCAATCACGAAGTCGGCCGCGGGCTCGCCCGGGCCCGAGAGCTTCGGACGCACGCCGGCGTAGGCCGGCGCCAGCGCGTCGTCGGGCAACGCGGGCCAGTAGCGACGGATCGTCGCCGCGAACGCCGGCAGCCGGCGCTCGTCGACCCGATAGTCGATCGCTGCGTCGGGCTCGAGCCACTCGACGTCGGGCCCGAACTTGGCGCGGCCCGCGAGGTCGGGCGTGACGTGCACCCCCAGGCCGCCGGGTTCGGGCAGCGGGTAGATCAGATGGCGGAACGGTGCGCGGCCGGCCAGCGCGAAGTAGTTGCCCTTGGCCCGACGCAGGACCGGCAGCGTCGCTCGCGGCACGCCGTCGACGGCGCCCGCGACGCGGATCGCATCGAGGCCGGCGCAGTTGACGACGAGGGCCGCGCGCAGCGTCAGCGCGTCTGCGCCGTCGCTCGCGACCCGCAACTCGACGCCGTCGTCGACGACCGCGCCGCCGTCGACCCGGCTCGACAACGCGAGCGTCGCACCGTGGGCTTCGGCGTCCGCGAGCAGCGCCAGCATCAGCGCATGGCTGTCGACGATGCCGGTGCTCGGGCACCACACCGCGGCGACGCACGCGACCGCCGGTTCGAGCGCCGCGACCGCGGTCCGGTCGAGCACCTCGCAGTCGTCGACGCCGGACGCTCGCGCGTTGGCGACGACGTGGTCGAGCGCGCCGCGCTGCGCGTCGTCGGTCGCGACGACCAGCTTGCCGACGCGCCGATGCGGAACGTGGCGCGATGCGCAGAACGCGTACATCAGCGCCTTGCCGCGCACGCACAAGCGCGCCTTCGACGAGTTCGGCGGGTAATGGATGCCGGCGTGGATGACTTCGCTGTTCCGCGAGCTGATGCCGGTGCCGATCGCGTTCGCTGCTTCGACGATCGTCACGTCGCGGCCGGCGAACGCGAGCGCACGGGCCACCGCGAGGCCGACGACGCCGGCGCCGATGACCACGCAGTCGACCCGATCCGTCATGTGGACGGGTCCGCGTGCCGCAGCGCGGGGGCCGCGAGCGGGCGACCGTGCGCGGTCGCGAGCCGGCGTTCGGTCTCGTCGACCGGCCGACGCCCGTCGACGCCCGACACGTGGCTCGCGCCGTACGGCGTGCCGCCGGTCGACGTCGTCATCAGGTCCGGCTCGGTGTACGGCAGGCCCACGATCAGCATGCCGTGGTGGAGCAGCGGCACGATCATCGAGACCAGCGTCGTCTCCTGGCCGCCGTGCAGGCTGCCGGTCGACGTGAAGACGCAGGCAGGCTTGCCGGCGAGCGTGCCCGAGAACCACTGGGCGCCGGTCCCGTCGAGGAAGTGCTTCAGCGGCGCGGCCATGTTGCCGTAGCGAGTCGGCGAGCCGAGCGCGAGGCCGGCGCATTCGTCGAGGTCGCGCAGCTCGACGTACGGCGGACCGTCGGACGGGATCGCCGGCGCGGTGGCCTCGGCGACAGTGGACACCGGCGGCACCGTGCGCAGGCGTGCGGTCGCTCCGGCCGTCGCGTCGATCCCTTCGGCAATCGCCTCGGCGAGCTTCCGGGTCGCGCCGTTGCGGCTGTAGTACAGGACGAGGAGCTCGAGCATCGAAGGAATGGGTGGGGGGCGTGCAAGACGTGCGCGATGGCCCGACTATTATAGGGAGCGGTCCACCGGGCACCCTGCCCGTTCTCGAGCCGCGCACGCCTGTCGACCGTCCACCGATGACTTCCACCGCGATCGTCCTCGCCCAGCGCGCGAGCCGGCAGGCGTGGCGCACGGTGCGCGACGTGGTCCGCTTCGGCCTTCGTCGCGCCGGGCAGGAGCGGCTGTTCCAGGTCGCGTCGAGCCTGACGTTCACGACCGTGCTGTCGATCGTGCCGCTGCTGACGACGGTCTTCGGCGTGATGACCGCGCTGCCGGTCTTCGATCGCATGCGCGACGCGCTGCACGGCTTCCTCGAGTCGCGCCTCTTCCCCGAAGCGATCTCGACGTCGATCTTCAAGTACCTCGACCAGTTCTCGGCGAACGCCAGCTCGCTCACCGTGGTCTCGGTGATCTCGTTCGCGGTGACCTCGGTGTCGACCATGCTGACGATCGACGGCGCGCTCAACACGATCTGGGGCGTCCACCGTCCGCGGCCGCTCGCGCAGCGGCTGGTGACGTACTGGGCGATCCTGTCAGTCGGGCCGATCGTGCTCGGCGTGTCGCTGTCGCTGACGTCGTACCTCGCATCGGCCGCGGCCGGCTTCGTCACCGCACCGCCACCGCTCGTCGCCGCGGTGCTTGCCATCACGCCGCTGGTGCTGTTCACGGCAGCCTACTCGGCTCTGTACGTCTACGTACCGAACCGCAGCGTGCGCTGGCGCGACGCGCTCGCCGGCGCGTTCCTTGCCGCGCTCGCGTTCGAAGGCGCGAAGCGCGGCTTCGCGTTGTACATCACGCGCTTCCCGAGCTACACGATGATCTACGGCGCGCTCGCGGCATTGCCGCTGTTGCTGCTGTGGATCTATTACATCTGGATCATCACGCTGGTCGGCGCGCTGATCGCCGCGAGCCTGCCGGCGATCTACGGGCGCAACTGGAACCGCGGGCAGGCGCCGGGCGACACCTACGGCGACGCATTGCGCGTGCTGCGCGTGCTGTACCGCGTACGGCAAACCGACCATCCAGGACGAATCCCCGGCCTCAACGCGTACGACATCCGCCAGCAGGCGCGGCTCGACTACGAGTCGACCGACGTCATCCTCGAGAAGCTGGAGCAGGACGGCATCGTGATCCGCACGCGGCAGATCGTCCCGGCCGGCCCGACGCGCTTCCAGAACGACGACCTGTGGCTGTTCGCGGCCGACGCGTCGGTCGTCAGGCTCGAGCGCGTGTTCCGGCTGTTCGCGTTCGATGCGGCGCACGTGGCCGAGATGGCGCTCGACCCCGATGACCCGCTCGCGTGCTTCGTCAGGAAGCAAAAGCTCGCCGACGGCGACCTGCCGCTTTCGGCGGTGTTCGATGCCGGGGCTGCCTGAGGCGCGGGACAGCACACGAAGCGGCGAGGCCGTCCGCCCGTGCGACCGACCCAATCCGTGCGATGTCCTCGACCTATTGATGAAGCACCGAAGTGAGGACCGATGAGCCGCCTGACCATCACGTTGTCCGATGCCCGTTACGAGGCGCTGAAGGAAGCCGACGTCGAGTTCGCGCTGCCATCAGCGCCGCCGCGTCCCAGGTAGGCGTCGTACCAGTCCACCTCGTGGATCATCGCGTCGCGGTCTCGGGCGTGCTCGCGCGCGACGTCGGCTGGTCGATGCCGTTGCGCAACGCGTGATCCACACGCGGTTCCAACGTCGATCGGTATTCGTATCAGATCGGTCTGGGGCACTGGTTGTGAGCGGCGCCGGGGGGTGGTGCGTCGCGGGCGTCCGGCCGGCCGGCACGACGCGCTCCCGTCGGTTCCTAACGGTCGACGACCTGCTTCGACATCCCGAGCACGATGGCCGCCGCGACGAGGAGGCTTGCGGCGATCACGTACAGGCCCGCGTTGGTGCTTCCGGTGCTGTCCTTGATGAAGCCGACGATGAACGGACTCGCGAAGCCGGCGAGGTTGCCCACCGAGTTGATCAGCGCGATACCGGCCGCCGCGGCCATCCCGCCGAGGAACGCCGGAGGCAGGCACCAGAACTGCGCGAGGGCCGTGAGGATGCCCATCGTCGCCACGGTGAGCGTCGCGATCGCCCAGGGGGTCGTCTGCGGCACGAACGTGCTGACGATCAGTCCGAGCGCGCCGAAGATCGCAGGCAGCGCGATGTGCCAGCGGCGTTCGCGGCGGCGGTCCGACGAGCGGCTCGTCCACAGCATCGCCACGACAGCCGCGCCATACGGGATGACCACCAGCCAGCCGATCGTCGCGGTGCTCGTCACGCCCGATGCCTTGATCAACGTCGGCAACCAGAAGCCGATCCCGTACAGACCCATGATGACGCCGAAGTAGGCGAGGCACAGGACCCATACCTTCGGATTCCTGAACGCGCCGCCGGCCGAGTGGCTTTCGACGCGACCGAGATCCGCTTCGACATTGCGTTGCAGAAGGCGCTTCTCGTCGGCATCCAGCCACTTCGCATCGCTGATCTTGTCGTCGAGATACGTCAGCACCATCAGCCCGAGGAGGACCGACGGAATCGCTTCGATCAGGTACAGCCATTTCCAGCCGGCCATTCCCGAGGTCCCGTCGAACGACGCGAGGATCCATCCCGACAACGGACCGCCGATCACGCCGGCCATCGGGATGCCGGTCATGAACAGCGAGGTCACCTGCGACCGCCGCTCGGCCGGGTACCAGTAGGTCAGGTACAGGATGATCCCGGGAAAGAAGCCGGCTTCGGCCACGCCGAGGAAAAAGCGCAGGATGTAGAACGACGTCGGCGAGTGCACGAACATCATCGCGCCCGAGATCACGCCCCAGCTGATCATGATGCGGGCAATCCACTTGCGGGCGCCGAAGCGATGCAGCATCAGGTTGCTCGGGACCTCGAAGACGAAGTAGCCGATGAAGAAGATGCCGGCGCCGAGGCCGTAGACCGTCTCGCTGAACTTGAGATCGCTCAGCATCTGCAGTTTGGCGAATCCGACGTTGACGCGATCCAGATAAGCGGCGACGTAGCAGATGAAGAGGAACGGAATGAGGCGGACAGTGACCTTGCCGTAGGTCGCCGCCTCGTGGGGCTGAATCGCTGCCGCTGGATGATGCGGCAGGGTCGTGGTGCTCATGTCGTCTCCTTGGTATTGTCTGTGGGGTCGTTCAGTCGAAGAGATCGGGCTGCTCCGCAGCGACCTGCTCCCAGATGGTCTGGAAGTGCAGCCATCCGATGTATTCGCTGCCCACGTGCTCCCGGCTGTAGCGCGCGCGATCGGGGGACACCAGCGTCGGCTGGATGCCGGTCGCGTCGACGAGCAGTTGCTGACGGCAGCAGCGCTCGAGCGCGATGAACCAGAACGCGCAGGCATCGATGCTGTGGCGGCTTGCCGTGAGCAGGCCGTGGTTCTGATGGATCGCCGCCTTGACGCCAGCGAACGCGTTCGCCACCTTGTTGCCGGCCTTGGCCTCGACGGCGACCTGGCCCGCCTCGTCGCCGATGACGATGTGGTCCTCGAAGAAGGCCGCGGCATCCTGCGTGATCGGATCGAGCTTCCTGCCGAGCGCCGCGAACGCGGTGCCGTAGACCGTGTGCGCGTGACACATCGCGAGAATGTCGGGATGCGCCGCATGGACCGCCGCGTGCAGCACGAAGCCCGCGCGGTTGACTGCGTAGTCGCCTTCGACGACCTTGCCGTCATGGTCGACCAGGATCAGGTTCGACACCTTCACGCGCTTGAAATGGACGGCCATCGGGTTCGTCCAGTACAGCTCGGGATGCTCGGGGTCACGGATCGTGAGGTGGCCGGCGAAGCCGTAGTCGAAGCCCTCGAGCGCGAAGGCGCGGCACGCCGCGACGAGGTGCTCCTTGCGATGCCGGCGCTCTTCGGCAGGCGAGCCGAAGGTCGGGAGCTCGGGGAACTTGAGGCCGACCTGCGTCGGCTGATAGACCGAGATGCGCTTGACGGTATCGAGCATGGTTGTCTCCGAAGGGATGTCCGGGAAGGGACGGGATCGGGATGATCGGAGCCTCCGAGCCGATTGACAAACGACGAGTTTTCACCGAAACATGAATCGATTTCATCGATCCGGGTCGATATCGCGGCGTGCGCAATCTCCCTTCCCTGCTGGCATTGCGTTCGTTCGAAGCGGCCGGTCGCCTCGAGAGCTTCGCGCGCGCCGGGCCCGAACTGCATCTCACGCCGTCGGCGATCAGTCATCAGGTCCGTGCGCTCGAATCCTGGCTCGGTTGCGCGCTCTTCACGCGCAAGGAGCGCCGCGTGGTCCTGACCGAAGCGGGGCGGCGGCTGATGGAGGCGATGACGCCCGCGCTCGATCGCATCGAGGACGCTTGCGCGGAACTGCGGCCGACGCGCACGAAGACGCTCGCGGTGCACTGCGCGCCGAGCTTCGCGACGAAGTGGCTCGGTCCGCGCCTCGCGAATTTCATGCTCATCCATCCCGCGATCACGCTGCGTTTCTCGTCGAGCGCCGAACCCGTTCGCTTCGACGACGACTCGCCGGTCGACATCGACATCGCGTACGGCCGGCACGGAGACCAGGCAGGAATCGAAAGCCGGCCGCTCGGCACGGAGGTCACCGCGCCGCTGTGTACGCCGGCGTTCGCGAAGATGCACGACCTTCACGACGCAAAGGCCATCGCGCGCTGCACGCTGATCGACTCGAAGCTGAACCCGGTTCAATGGGCCGACTGGTGCCGCCTCAACGGCGTGCGCCTGCCGCGCACGGCGCGCCCCTCGTTCGACCGCGGGTCGCTCGCGGTAGCGGCTGCGGCCGCCGGGCTGGGAATCGCTCTGGAGACCCTGCGGTTTGCGGGTCCGGAGCTCGCGAACGGCACCCTCGTGGCAATGGACCACCCGGGCCTCGCGCACGTGGAACGCGCGCTGCACTACGTCTGCTACCGGCGGACCCGTCGCCACGATGCGACGATTCGCGCATTCCTCGAATGGATCGTCGGTCAGGCCGACGAAGCGGGCACGACCTGACTGACGGGCG
This sequence comes from uncultured Burkholderiaceae bacterium, assembly GCA_964242935.1. Lineage (GTDB taxonomy): Bacteria > Pseudomonadota > Gammaproteobacteria > Burkholderiales > Burkholderiaceae_D > CAHJXF01. The sequence continues at coordinate 12,019 of CAXTDA010000044.1, forward strand.
CCGTGAAGGGTCGGGTCGCGAAGGTCAGGTCACCGGGGCCGGATTGAACAGCACCAGCGCGTTGTGCAGCTTCCACGACTCGGCCCACGTCTTCTTCCGTCCGCTCGCGACGTCGAGCATCAGCCGGAACAGTTCCCAGCCGACATCCTCGATCGTCGCGGTGCCGTCGGCGATCGTGCCCGCGTTGACGTCCATCAGGTCGTGCCAGCGTCGCGCGAGGTCGGTGCGCGTCGCGACCTTGATCACCGGCACCGCGGCGAGCCCGTACGGCGTACCGCGGCCGGTCGTGAAGACGTGCAGGTTCATGCCGGCCGCGAGCTGCAGCGTGCCGCAGATGAAGTCGCTGGCCGGCGTCGCGGCGTAGGTCAGTCCCTTCGTCTTCAGCTTCTCGCCGGGCGCGAGCACGCCGGAGATCGGCGACGAGCCCGACTTGACGATCGAGCCCATCGCCTTCTCGACGATGTTCGAGAGGCCGCCCTTCTTGTTGCCGGGCGTCGTGTTCGCGCTGCGATCGGCGCTGCCGCGCTTCAGGTACGCGTCGTACCAGGCCATCTCGCGGATCATCGCGTCGGCGACCTCCGGCGTGGTCGCGCGCGACGTCAGCTGGTCGATGCCGTCGCGGACCTCGGTCGTCTCGGAGAACATCACGCTCGCGCCGGCGCGCACCAGCAGGTCGGTGCAGAAGCCGACCGCCGGATTGGCGGTCACGCCGGAGAACGCGTCGCTGCCCCCGCACTGCACGCCCACCACGAGCTCGGACACCGGCACCGTCTCGCGCCGGCGGGCGTCGAGCCGTTCGAGATGCAGCTGGGCCGTCGTCATGATCGAGTCGATCATCGTCATGAAGCCGACGTGCTCGTCGTCCTGCAGGCAGACGACGTCGAGGCCGGCGTCGGCGGTCTCGCCGATGTCGGCGACGTTGCGTTCGTCGACGATCGCGAACGTGCCGGGCGGCATCAGCCGCTCGGGCTGCAGCTTCTCGCAGCCGAGGCTGACGATCATCACCTCGCCGCCGAAGTTGGGGTTGAGGCTGATGTTGCGAAGCGTGCGGATCGGGATCTCCGCGCCGGCCGCGTCGATCGCGACGCCGCAGCCGTACGTGTGCTCGAGCCCGATCACGTCGTCGACGTTCGGATAGCGCGGCAGCAGCTCGGCCCGGATGCGCTGCACCGCGAAGTCGACGACGCCGGCCACGCACTGGACCGTCGTGGTGATCGCGAGGATGTTGCGCGTGCCGACCGAGCCGTCGGCGTTCCGATAGCCCTCGAAGGTATGGCCATCGAGCGGCGCGGCGAGCGCGGGCCGCACCGTCGCGATCGGCAGGTTGTCGAGCGAGCGCGCGTCCGGCATTGCGAGCAGCCGTTCGTGGACCCAGCTCCCTGCGGCGATGTTCTTCAGCGCGCGGCCGATCGGGATGCCGTAGCGAAGCACCGGCGCGCCCTCGGGCAGGTCGACCAGCGCCACCTTGTGTCCCTGCGGCACGCGGTCGCGGAGGACCAGGCCGGACGCGAGGACCGCGCCCGGCGCGAGGCCGCCCTGGTTCGCGACGATCGCGACGTTGTCGCGCGGGTCCATCACGATCGTGATCGGAGCGCGAGTGTCCTCGCGGACCGGGGTATCGATGGTCTGGCCTTCATGCATGACGGATTTTTCCTTGGAACGGTCAACGCATCGTCGGCGATAGCACCACGCGCTTGATCTCGCCGACGACGAACAGATAGCTGATGACGGCGACCACCGCGTTCGCCGCGACGAAGACCAGCGCGCCGTTGAACGAGCCCGACCCGCCGACGATATAGCCGATCACGATCGGCGTGGTGATCGCGGCCGTGTTGCCGAACGTGTTGAAGAGCGAACCGCTCAACCCGGCGATCTCCTTCGGCGACGTGTCCGACACCACGGCCCAGCCGAGCGCGCCCAAGCCCTTGCCGAAGAATGCGAACGCCATGATGCCGACGACCACCGCGGCTGAGTCGACGTAGTTGCAGGCGATCATGCTGGTCGACAGCAGCATGCCGACGACGATCGGCGCCTTCCGCGAGAAGGTCAGCGACTTGCCGTTTCGCAGCAGCGCGTCCGAAATGATGCCGCCGAGCACGCCCCCCATGAAGCCGCAGATCGCCGGCAGTGCCGCGACGAAGCCGGCATTCAGGATCGAGAATCCGCGCTCCTTGACCAGGTACACCGGGAACCAGGTGAGGAAGAAGTACGTGAGCGTCGTGATGCAGTACTGCGCGACATAGACGCCGAGCAGCATCCGGTTCGTCAGCAGCTGCTTGATGTACGACCACTTCGGCTTGTCGGCCGCGTTGGCCGGATCGGGCAGCGGCACGGTGCCCTCGGCGCGCACGCCGAGCTGCGCGGCCGACGACTTCTGCAGCGTCGCCTCGGTCTGCCGCAGCATCTGCGCGCGCGACTCCTTCGACCGGTCCATGTCGACCAGCGCGCCGCCGCGACGGATGTAGTCGAGCTCCTCGCCACCGATCCGCGGATGGGTCACCGGGCTGTGGATCACCTTCAGCCACACGAAGCTGACGAGGATGCCGACGCCGCCCATGAAGAAGAAGACTTCCGGCCACCCCCAGGTGTGGACGATCCAACCCATGATCGGCGCGAACAGGACGGTCGCGAAATACTGCGCCGAGTTGAACACCGCCGACGCCGTGCCGCGCTCGTTGGCCGGGAACCACGCGGCGACGATCCGCCCATTGGCCGGGAACGACGGCGCCTCCGCGAGCCCGACCAGCAGGCGCAATGCGAACAGCAGGACCACCGCGGAGGCGGCCGTCGCGGTGACGAAGGTGACGCTGCCCTGCAGGATCGTGAACACCGACCAGAAGAAGATGCTGGCGGCATAGACGATCTTCGAGCCGTAGCGGTCGAGCAGCCAGCCGCCCGGCAGCTGCGCGAGCACGTACGACCAGCCGAACGCGGAGAAGAGGTAGCCCATCGTCACCGAGTCGAGCCCGAGCTCCTTCGACAACGCCGGCCCGGCGATCGACAGCGTCGCCCGGTCCGCGTAGTTGATCGCCGTCACGACGAACAGCATCGCGACGATGCCGAAGCGCACCCGCGTCCTCTTCTCCGTTGTTGCGAATGTCGCACTCATTGCCGTCTCCAGTCCGTGACGCTCTCGCCGGAGCGCCATCGAATGCCGTTCGCCGTGGATTGCAGGGTTCCGGACGTCAGCGATCCATCGCCGGCCGCTTCGGGTCGAACTTCCAGTTCGGGATGAGGTACTGCATCGCGGCCGCGTCGTCGCGCGCACCGAGGCCGTGATCGAGATAGAGCCGGTGCGCCTTGTCGACCTCGACCCGGTCGAGCTCGACGCCGAGGCCCGGCTTCGCCGGAACCCGCACGTGCCCGTCGACGATCTCGAGCGGCTCCTTCGTCAGCCGCTGGCCGTCCTGCCAGATCCAGTGCGTGTCGATCGCGGTGACGCGTCCCGGGGCCGCCGCGCCGACGTGCGTGAACATCGCGAGCGAGACGTCGAAGTGGTTGTTCGAATGCGAGCCCCACGTCAGGCCCCAGTCGCGGCAGGTCTGCGCGACGCGCACCGACCCGGCCATCGTCCAGAAGTGCGGGTCGGCGAGCGGGATGTCGACCGACTGCAGCGCGAGCGCGTGGCTGAGC
>CAXTDA010000045.1:0-15546 GCA_964242935.1 uncultured Burkholderiaceae bacterium
TCGGTTCCCTTGCCGGTGTCGTTCGACTTGGTCGACTGGGCCTGCGCAGCGGTGAAGATGAATCCGGCCGCGAGGGCGGACAGAAGGACGGCGGACTTGTTCATGATGGATCTCCCTGTTCGAACGTCGTGGGCGCAAGAATAACGGCGTCGCGCATGCGCCCGCTCCGTCGCCGGCTTGGCCTCAGGTCTTCGGCGGCTCCGAAGGCATCTTCATCGTCTTCAGGACTTCGGTGAGCTCGTCGAGCGCCTTCTTGTCGTCGTCGGTCAGCTTGTCCGGGTCGGAGCAACGCTCGTCGGTCTTCTGCACGGCGGCCAGCATGCGGCGCGTGATCGGGATGCCCTCGCAGCCGTGTTCCAGCTCGCAGATCGAATCGAACTCCTTCCGCGCCTTCACGTGGCACGCGAAGCAGTTGCCGCCGAACCGGTTGTTGACGTCGGCGAAGCCGCGCTTGCGGATCTTCGAACCGTCCTTCGAGATGTCGAGCTCGAAGAACTCCCAGTCATTGGTGGCCGCGCTGAAGCCCTTCTGCTGCTTCACCATGACCTCGCCGGGGACGAGCTGCACGACGGAGCCGGGCGGATACGTGCCGGTGCCCTTTTTCGCGACCTCGATGGTTCCTTCGCGATTGCCGAGCAGGTTGTCGACGAAGAAATGCCGAACCCGGGTCATCTGCTTCAGGCACTTGAACGACCCGTCGTTGATGGGAATAGCGCCGGGCGCGGCCGAGCCGACCTCCTGGACCCCGAGTGTCAGGAGCGAGGCGGCGCCGATCGCCACGATCAGGCTGCGCAGGCGCGGACGGCGCTGGAGCCGCTCGACGGCGGACGCGGAAACGGATGGGCGTTGCGTATCCATGGTGGTACCTCCTCGTCTAGGAATCCTTCTTCGGGGTTGATCGGACGCGGCGTCGGGCCGCGTGCAGTTTCGAGCGCCCTTCGGCGCCGGACCTTTCCTTGATCCAGCGAGCGATCGTCGGGGCGAGGATCTTCTGCGCCTTGCCGCCGACGAACGTGCCGATGTGTCCGCCCGGCACCGGCAGCTCGCTGTAATCGGACGTGCCGAACTTGTCGTGCATGCCGCGACTGCAAGCGTTCGGCACGATCACGTCGCCTTCGGCATACACGTTCAGCACCGGCATGCGGATGCGACCCAGGTCGACGGTGCGCCCGCCCAGCTCGAGCTTGCCGCGGATCAGCTTGTTGTCCTGGTAGAAGTCCTTGAACCATTGGCGCAACACCTCGCCGGGATGCCCCGGCCTGTCCGCGATCCAGCGCTCCATCCGCAGGAAGTTCAGCAGCTTCGCCTCGTCGTCGAGGATGTCGACGAGCTCGGTCGTGTACTTCGTCATGTTGAAGACCGGATTCATCATCAGGAACGAGAATCCCACCATCGCGCCGGGGGCCATCCCGAGCGTGTCGACCAGCAGGTCGATGTCGTCGGCGTCGAGCGCTCGCGCCCACATGTTCATATAGGCGGAGCCGGCCTCCTTCTCGTCGCTGTCGCCGTGGAAGTCGAGCGGGCTGACGGTCAGGATCAGGTTCTTCACCTTCTCGGGGAAGAGCGCCGCGTAGCAGGTCGCGAAGACGCCGCCCTGGCAGATCCCGAGCAGGTTCACCTGGTCGATCCCGTGGTGCTCGCGGATCGTGTCGATGCAGTCGTCCAGATATCCCGAGACGTAGTCGTCGATCGTGAGCCACCGCTGGGCGCGCGTCGGATGTCCCCAGTCGACCACGTACACGTCCAGGCCTTCGGCCAGCAGCTTGCGGACGAACGACCGGTCCTCCTCCAGGTCGATCATCTGATAGCGACCTACCAGCGCGTAGGCGATCAGCACCGGCACGGCATCCGGACGCTCGACCACCGGCTGGTACCGGTAGAGGCGGACCATGTCCTGCTGCCACACGAGCTCCTTCTCCGCGGTGGCGATCGCGAGGTCCTCGTCCGTGTATTCGCTGAGGCGCTTGACGCCTTCGGCGATCTTCCGTCGGATGTCGACGTATTCGCGGACCACGGCCTCGGGCGTGATGCGCAGCGGCAGCACGGGCGTCGGGACGTCGGCGCGCGTTTCCAGTCGTTCGCTCATGTCGGTGTGTCCTTCGGCTTCGCGGAAGAGCCGCCTCGTTCGAGCGCCGCGACCGATCGCCGCAGCCGCCGCACCTCCCGCTTCAGTTCCTGGATGTGCCGGTACGCCTCGTCCACTTCGACGCGCGTCGGCACGTTGATCGCCTCGCTGGCGATGGCGACGAGTCGATGCGACGCCTCGCGATAGCGCATGCCGGCGCGAATCATCTTGACCGAGGCGCTCAAGCCCTCGTCGGACTGCAGGGCGACATGCGCCGCCTCGTCGGTCGCCTTCGCCCACTGCCGGATCAGGGCCGACACGGAGTCGACGGTGTCGCCGCGCCCTGCCAGCTCGGTCAGCCGCGCCCGGAGGTTTCGCGCGCCGGCCGACAGGATCTTGCCGACGATGGTCAGGTACTCGGTGCGGGCCTGCTGGCGCTCGAGCGCTGCCGAGGCGAGCGTCCGTTGAGCATCGAGGATCTCGCGCGACGGCGCGAGACCGAGCGCGTCCGCGACCGCACCGAACGTGCGTTCGGCGCCGGTCATCGCCGGCGCCGCGCCGTGACCGCGCCGCGTCAACGCCTCGGACCAGCCCGCCGAATGGTCGACGGCCGACAGGGGCCACACGCTCATCGCCTGTTCGAACGGGGCGAACAACGCCATCAGCGGACTGGCGTACCCGTCGACCGGCGCATCGGCCGGGTCCCCGCGCGACGGCTTCGCCGAACCGGCCGAGAGCGCCTGCGCGAACTGGTGGAAGAGCGGCCCCAGCACGTGTTCGGTACGCTGCAGCGCGTCCATCATCAGATCGACCGGGAACGCCGCACCCGCTCCGTCGCCTCCGTTCTGCGCCGCGCCGTTTCTGGAAGGCGCGGTCGGCGCCGAGACGCCGAAGAACGCCGGCATCAGGTCGAACCACGGCTGGTAGAGGCCTGCGATGGATTGCTTCGCGGCCGCGACGTCGTCGATCGCCGGGGCGGTGCCGACGGCGGTGGTGGCGTTCGTGGCGCGAAGCGGACTCGAAGATCGTTTCATGGTGGCCATGGTCAGAGGCTGCTCGTCAGATGTCCGCCATCGACGACGAGCACGGCGCCCGTCATGTAGCTCGAAGCGTCGGAGGCGAGCAGCAGCAGCGGCCCGTCGAGCTCTTCGGGTCGGCCGACACGACGCTGCGGGATGCGCTTGACGAGCGCCTGGCCCGCATCGCTCGTGAAGAACTCGCGGTTGATGCCGGTCTCGACATAACCCGGCGCGAGCGCGTTGACGCGGATGCGATGCCGCGCCAGCTCCAGCGCCATCGCGCGCGTCAGATGATTGAGCGCTGCCTTCGACGCGACGTAGCCCGGCACCTGGCCCGACACCCGCAGTCCGATGATCGACGTGATGTTGACGATGCTGCCGCCGCGGCCGTGCGCGACCATATGCTTGGCCGCGGCCTGGGCGACGCGCCAGGCGCCGTCGAGATTGACGTCCATGACGGAGCGCCAGTCGTCCTCGGTCTGCTCGAGCAGGGGCTTCGTGATCGCGAGGCCGGCGTTGTTGACGACCACGTCGATCGGTCCGAGCGCCTCGGCGGCGGCATCGAATGCGGCCGGCACGGACGCCGGCTCGGTGACGTCGAGGCGCACGACCGCCGCCTCGCCGCCCTCCTTGCGGATGCGCTCGAGGAGCGGATGCGGCTCCCGCTTGCGGCGTTCGGCGAGCGCGACCTTGGCGCCGGCGCGCGCGAGCGTCATGGCGAAGTGGCTACCTAGCCCGCCCGACGTGCCGGTGACCAGCGCACATTTACCTGCCAACGCCTGTTCCATCCCCCCTCCTCGCGTCGAACCGTCCATCGCCGTTCAGCGGGCCGCGGAAAGCAGCTTCGGATTGCTGATCGCCACCCGCGCGGCCACCGAGTCCCAGAGGACGGCGCGGACTTCGTGCGAGCGCGCGCCGTCGAACGCGCCTTCGCGGATGCGGCGGCCGAGCGCCCGCCGCAACCCGGCCAGGTCGAGCTCGTCGCCGGAGGCACCCAGCAGCGCGGCGAGGGCCTCGCGCTCGCGATCGATCGCCTGCGAGGTCTGGTTGATCTCGCGTGCGGCGATCGCGATCGCGTTGCCGACCATCAACGCGTCGTAGCGCAGGTCCTCGGGCAGCGCCGGGACGATGCGTTCGAGCAGGGTCTGCCGCGCGACCGCGAGCAGCTCGCTGCCGTCGGGCCGGTCAAGCATCGCCGTCCCCGGTCAGGTGCATGATTTCGTGCTCGAGGTCCGCCACCAGCCGCCCGGTCAAGGCCAGCTCGAGCGAGGCCTGGCTGCCCGAGAGATGTCGCTGCGCCTGCTGCAGCGCGATCACGGCCCACCGCAGATGCGCCATCACCTGCCAATACCGGAGCTCGTCGGCGCGCACCGGGGCGCCTCCGGCGTCCGCGTAGCCGCACAGGAACGGCTCGAGGTCCGCGATGCCGCCGGCCTCGCGGCGCACGCCGGCGAACCGCCAGCACCGGGCGGTGAACCAGCCGAGGTCCTCGCGCGGATCGCCCCATCCTGCGAATTCCCAGTCGAGCACACCGGTGAGGTGGCCGTCGTCGACCAGGTAGTTGCCCGTGCGGAAGTCGCGATGGATCAGCGTCACGACCCAATCCGACGGCACGTGCAGCTCGCACCAACGAAGTCCGAACTCGAGGACCGGATAGCCGACATCGAGCGCGTCGAGGTACCCGCGATAGTCGTCGATGGTCTCGAGCGCGGGGTGGCGCGCCGGCAGGCGGAGGAAGTCGAGTTCGGACCGCGGCGGGACGACGGCGTGCAGGCGGGCTAGCGTCGCCCCCAGTTCCCCGGCGAGCCCGGCGCCGCCTGACGCGAGGCTCGGATCACGCGTGACGCGATGGCCCGCGGCCACGCCGGACATGCGTTCCATGACGAAGAAGTCGCGGCCGATGACCGTGCGGTCGCGGCACGCCCAGAGCGGCCGCGGCACGCGCACCCCCGCGCCGTACGCGACGCGCAACACGGCGCACTCCTGCAGGCGATCGAGGCTCACCGGGACGGCTGACGGCGAGTCGGTCCGCAGGACCCACCTCCGCGCGCCGGCGTAGGGGCCGTCGTCGACCGTCACGGCGATCGCCCAGTTCTCCTGGATCGCGCCGCCCGACAGCAGCGACATCTCGTCGATGCGAACACGACTCGCACCGGCCGCGCCGCCCAGATACAGCTCGAGCCGCGCACGGGCATCGGGCGCGGCGACCGTGTGGCTGCGATCGTCTTGCACCGCTTGCAATGCGTTCACTCCCACGCCCACAGGCTGGACCTTTCCGCGAGGAAGTGGCGCGCGACGACCATCTTGTGCACCTCGGACGCGCCGTCGACCAGCCGCGCCTGCCGCGCGTAGCGGTAGATCCACTCGAGCGGCGTGTCCTTCGAATAGCCCCGCGCACCGCAGAGCTGGATCGCGGTGTCTGCCGCCTTCTGCAGGACGTCGGCGACGGCGACTTTCGCCATCGAGACTTCCTTGCGTGCGAAATCACCTTGGTCGAGCTTCCAGGCCGCGTGCATCGTCAGGAGGCGTCCCACGTGAATCTGCATCGCCGTCTCGCCCAGCATCCATTGCACGCCCTCGCGGTCGGCGAGCTTCGCACCGTTGCTCTCGCGCGCGCTGACGTACTCGGCCGCGACGTCGAGGCAGCGCTTGGCGAGACCGAGCCAGCGCATGCAGTGCGTCAGGCGCGCGGTGCCGAGACGGATCTGGGTGACCTTCAAACCGTCGCCGACCTCCATCAGCCGGTTCTCGTCGGGAATCTCCAGTCCGTCGAACACGAGCTCGCAGTGGCCGCCGTGTTCCTCGGGACCCATGATCGGGATCCGGCGCTCGATCCGCCAACCGGGTTGATCCCGATCGAAGAGGAAGGCCGTCAGGCCGCGACGCGCGTCCTTCGACGTGCGGGCGACGAGGATGAAATGCTGCGCTTCACCGGCGCCGGTGATGAACCACTTGCGTCCCTGCACCACCCAGTGGTCGCCACGGCGCGTCGCCGTCGTGCGCATCATCGCGGGATCCGAACCGGCGCCCGGCATCGGCTCGGTCATTGCGAACGCGGAACGGATCCGCCCGTCGATGATCGGCTGCAACCAGCGCTCCTTCTGCGCCTCGGTAGCGATCTTGTTCAGCAGGATCATGTTGCCGTCGTCGGGCGCCGCGCAATTGAACACGGCGGGTCCGAAGATCGACCAGTTCATCTCCTCGTAGCAAGCCGCCATCCCGACCGTCGGAAGACTGAGGCCGCCCCGCTCGCGCGGCATCTGCGGTGCCCAGAGGCCCGCGGCCTTCGCCTGGGCACGCAGCGCCTCGAGTCGCTCGGTCCGTACGTTCTCGTGATCGTCGTAGGCGTTCGGGTCGTTCTCCAGAGGCAGCACGTGATCGCGTACGAACGCGCCGACCTGTTGCTGAACGGCGCGGATGTCCGGGGTGAGCGCAAAGTCCATCTCTCGCTCCTCGCATGTTCTCGACCTGCTTCGACGCTCGGGCCGGCCCGGCGACGACCGACCCGTGCCGATGCGCCCGCGGTCGCGGCGGGCGTTGGTCATTCCGGTCGCCGCACGGCGCGACCGCCTTCCATCGTGTCGCACGTCGCTTCCTCCCGTCGGCGACGATGTCACGAAGCGCGCCACTGACGTTCCGCGTCGTCCCACGCGCCGAGCGCCTGGAGGTCCGGCACCCAGGCCAGGCCGGACTTGGCATCCGACGAGACCGCGTCGGGCGTCACCACGACGTCGAGCAGCGCGGGGCGGTTCGCCAGCGCCCGCTCGATCGCACCAGCGAGATCCTCGGCCCGCTCGACGCGCTCGCCATGCAGCCCGAACGCCCGCGCCATCGCTGCGTAGTCCGCGAACTGAAGCTGCGTACCGACGATTCTTCCGAACGATTCCTGCTGATCGCGGACCTCGATCGCCCACGAACCGTTGTTCGCGACGACGATCAGGACCGGCGCGCGGTGCCGGACCGCGGTGTCGATCTCCATCGCATTGAAGCCGAACGCCCCGTCGCCGGTGGCCACCACGACCGTCCGCTCGGGGCACGCGAGGGCGGCCGCGACGCCGAACGGCGTGCCGACGCCGATGCACCCCAGCGAACCGGGGTCCATGTAGGTCGCTGCAGGCAGCGCCACGCGCGCGAAGCTGAGGAAATCGCCCCCATCCGCGACGACGACCGCGTCGCGCGGCAGCGCGTCGCGCAAGGCGCCGAGCACCCGGTTCGGATGCATCCGGCCGTCCGCGCCGTCGGGTGCCGCATGCAGCGAAGCCGCGAGCTTGTCGCTCCGCTCGCGGTGCTTCTCGCGGACGCCCTTCGTCCACTCGCGATCGGTGGACGGCTCGCGGTCGCCCGCCGCGGCGAGGATCGCCTCGAGAGCATCGGCCGGCGTGGCGAGCAACTCCGCCGCACCGCGGCGGTTGTCGCGCAACTCGGCCGCGCAATCGCCGATGCGCAGGAATTTCGCTTCGCCGAACACGGCGGGCGATCCGTACGCGAGCTGGAAGTCGAGGCGACGGCCGACCGTGACGACGAGATCGGCCTGGCTCATGACGGAGCCGCGCATCGCGCCGACGACCGACGGATGGTCGTCCGGGACCAAACCGCGACTCTCGCCGGTGTCGAGGTACAGCGCACCAAAGCGGTCGAGCACCCGCACGAGCGCCGCGCCGGCACCGCGGGAGCCCCGACCCGAGATGACCAGCGGACGCCGGGACGAAAGCAGCAGATCGACCGCGCGATCGACGGCGGCCGGAGCGGGCAGGACCGGCTCCTTCTGCTTCGGTGCGAAATGCTCGGCCAGTTGCAAGGAGCGCGGCACCTCCCCGCGCAGCGTGTCCACCGGGAAGTCGAGGTAGACCGGTCCCGGGTCGCCGCCCTGGCCGAACGCACGCGAGACCGCCTCGTCGAGTTCCTGCAGCACCAGGTCGGGCTGCCGCACCGTGCGCGCATAGCGCGTGAGCGGACGCACGAAGTCCGTATGCGTCATGTCCTGCAGCGCGCCGCGATTCTCCTGCGGCTGCGGCGGCGTTCCCGACAGCACGAGAACGGGGGCCCGCGCGACGTGCGCGTTCGCGATCCCGGTCATCGCGTTGGTGACGCCGGGGCCGGCCGTGATCAGCGCCACGCCGAGCGTTCCGGTGAGCTCCGCATGCGCGTGCGCCATGTAGACCGCGGCGCGCTCGTCGCGCACGTCGACGATGCGGATTCCTTCGGCATCGATCCGCATCCACATCGGCATGATGTGGCCGCCGCAGAGCCCGAAGACCCGGTCGACCCCGCGGGCCTTGAGGAAGCGGGCGACCACGGCCGCTGCCGAGTCCTCGGTAATTCTTGGTGTGTTCATCGTCATGTCCCGGTACGCGTGATGAGGTAACCGCCTTGGTGCCGCGCACGTCGGTCGCGGCGGCGGACTTCGCAGACGCCGAACTGCGGACGCGGCAGGCGTCGATCGGACGATCGCGACGCTCGGTCGTCCGCCGCCACAGTCCGTCCGGTCGGAACCGTCAGAAGACGTAGACGAAGCGCAGGTTCACGTTGTTGGACTTCGCCCGCGACTCGCCGGTGAGCCCACCCTGGTAATGCACCGCGAGGCTCGAGTTCTTCAGCCAGTGGAACATCACGCCGGCGGCCCCGGCGAGCTCGTGGTTCTTCGGGACGTCGCGGCGGCTCTGGTAGTACTCGTAGTCGAGTCCGACGTACGGCTCGATCAGCGGCGTGACCCGGTAGCCGAAGCGGTTGTTGAAGTAGTAGTTCGGGCCCGGCCGCGCGCCGCCGGCCCGGTCGGCGGCGCCGGGAAATTGATAGCCAAGGTTGCCGGTGTAGTTGACGTTGCCGTACTGCGCATCCCAGAACGCGGAGCCGATCGTGTTCCAGCGCGTTCCGCGTAGCTTGTCGTCGCCGACCGGCACCTGGGTGAAGATGTCCGCGCCGAGCGTCCAGTTCTCGTTCGGCCGGATCCAGAAGGCCGGACCGGTGATCGGATCGCCGATCCCGCTCACCGAGGAATCGGCCGTCCGGTTGCGGACCCCGACCTCCGGCACGATGATTTCCCAGCCGATCCCGACCGTCGGCGCGATGTTGAAGAAGTGCACGAACTTCGACAGCCCGACCAGCTGGTCGACCTTGTCGGAGCGCACGCGGTCGCCGTGCGAGTCGTAGGCGCGTTCGGTCTCCTGATACGTCGCATATTCCACGAACACGTTCCACGGCTTCATGTCGACCGGGTCGGGAAGCGAATACTCGTGCGGGGCGATGAAGCCGCGCGTGATCTGCGCTTCGGCCGTTCCGGCGACGAACGCACCGCCGATCAGCAATGCCTTGACGACGTGACTGCCGCGGAAAATCTTCATTCGATGTGCTCCTCTCTTGGTCTTGTTGATTGGATTCCGCATTCGCGTCGGGCTATCGCACGCGACGTTCAGGTGGTCTGCATGTAGACGACGTGCGTTTCGGTGTGCTCGTACAGGCCGTGCTTGCCGTCGGCCCCGCCGATTCCCGACTTCCGACGTCCGGCGTGGAATCCCTGCATCGCCTCGAAGTGCTCGCGGTTGATATAGGTCTCGCCGAAGTTGAGTTCGCGCACCGCCTTCATCGCCGCGTTGAGGTCGCGCGTGAAGATCGACGACGTGAGGCCGTATTCGGAATCGTTCGCGAGCGCGATGGCTTCGTCGAGGTCGTCGACGACCTGCATCGGCAACACGGGACCGAACGTTTCCTTCGTCATCACGTCCATGTCGGACTTGACGCCGAGGAGCACGGTCGGCTCGTAGTGATAGCCCGGCAGGTCGGCGATCCTGCCGCCGGTCAGGACCTCGGCCCCCTGCTTCTTCGCGCTGTCTACCATCGCCGCGATCCGGTCGCGTCCGGTCTTCGTGACGAGCGGCCCCATGTGAAGGCCGGTCTCGACGCTAGGGTCGCCGTACTTGGTGGCCGCCATCATCTTGCTCACCTTCTCGGCGAGCGGCTCCGCGATCCTGCGATCCGCGTACACGCGTTCGGCGGCGTTGCAGGCCTGGCCGGTGTTGAGCACGCGCGAGTTGTAGAGCGAGGTCGCCGTCATCTCGAGGTCGGCGTCGGGCATGATGATCGCCGGCGCCTTGCCGCCGAGCTCGAGGTTCACGCGCGTCAGGTTCGGCGCGCACGCCTGCATGATCCGGGCGCCGGTCTCGACGCTGCCGGTGAAGCTGACCAGGCCGACGTCCTTGTGGCTGGTCAGCGTCGCGCCGGTCTCGCGCCCGCCGCTGACCAGGTTGAACACGCCGGGCGGCAGGTCGACCTCGGCCACGAGCTCGGCGAAGTCGAACGCGTTGATCGGCGTCTCCTCGCTCGGCTTGATCACGATCGTGTTGCCGGTCACGAGCGCCGGTCCCATCTTCCGGGCCACGAGGAAGAACGGGAAGTTCCACGGCAGGATGCCGGCGACGACGCCGATCGCCTTCCGGAAGATGAAGATGTGCTCCCCCGGGCGATCGCTGTTGACGATCTCGCCCTCGATGCGGCGGGCCCACTCGGCCATGTAGTCGAGGTAGCTCGCGGTGAACTCGACCTCGACCGCGGCGAGCTCCGGCACCTTGCCCTGCTCCAGCGTGATCACCTTCGCGAGGCGCTCCGCGTTGGCGCGGATCTTCGCCGAGATGGCCCACAGGTACTTGGCGCGCTGGATCGCCGGCAGCTTCTCCCAGCCCGGCTGGGCGCGCTTGGCCGCCGCGACCGCCGCATTGACGTCGACGGAGCCGCCGTCCGGCACGGTGGCGATCACCTTGTCGGTCGACGGATTCAGGACGTCCAGCGTCCTGCCCGATCCCTCGACCCACTGGCCGTCGATGTAGTTGCGATACTTCTTGTCCAGGAGCGTGCCTGGATCGAAATAACGATGCTCCGGTTTCATGAGATCAGCTCCCGAGTTTGAACACCATCACCGATCCGCCTTGCGGAATGGTGGTCTTCCGGTCGGGCAGCAGCGCGTTCAGCGAACCCTGGATGCGCTCCGCGTCGACCCCCCATCCCGCTTGCACCGCGACGTATTGCTCTCCGTCGACTTCGTAGGCGACCGGGACACCGATGACGCCCGACGGTGCCGCGGCTTCCCACAGGATCTTTCCGTCCTTGGCATTGAACGCACGGAATTTGCGATCGCTCGTGCCGCCGGCGAAGACGAGGTTGCCGCCGGTCGTGAGAATCGGGGTCCACAGGAACGAAGGGAACTTGCTCACCCAGGCGAGCTTCCCGGTCTTCATGTCCCAGGCCTGCAGTTCGCCGATCGTCGTGGACGACCCCGGCGTCCGGACGCTACCCAGGATCCCCTCGATGGGAACGCCGATGAAGAGGTCGCCGCGCTTGTACTTCGGCGTCTCGTTCGCGGGAAGCGACGCGCACAGGTTGTTGTTGGCCGGCACGTAGAAGTAGCCGGTGTTCGGGTTGTAGGCCTCGGGCGACCAGTCCTTGCCGCCCCACAGCCCCGGGCAGAACTCGGTCGCCCGACCCAAAGCCGGCTTGCGCGACTCGTCGTAAGTGGGGCGGCCCGTCTTCGGATCGATCGACTTGAAGACGTTGTTGGTGACGTACGGCCACGCGTCGACGAAGTTGATCTGGTCGCCCGTCCGCTCGAGCACCCACAGGTAGCCGTTCCGACCCGCGTGGACGGCGGCCTTGACCTTGCGCCCCTTGAAGTCGGTGTCGATCAGCACCGGTGCCGAGACCTCGTCCCAGTCCCACGAATCGTTCCAGTGGTACTGGTGGTGGCCGCGAATCGCGCCGGTGTCCATGTCGAGCGCGAGCACGGACGTGGTGTAGAGATCGTCGCCCTTGCGGGTATCCGGCGTCCACGGCGACGGATTGCCCGTGCCCCAGTACGTGAGGTTGGTCTTCGGGTCGTAGGTCCCCGTGACCCAGACCGGCCCGCCGCCTGTCTTGTACGCGTCGTTCGCGGGCCACGTCTCGCTGCCTGGCTCACCGGGGCCTGGGACCGTGAACGTCCGCCACTTCGGGTCGCCGGTCTCGGCGTCGAACGCCGCGATGAAGCCGCGGACGCCCAGCTCGCCGCCCGAAGCGCCGACCAGGATCTTGCCTTTGGCCGCGAGCGGCATCAGCGTGATGTAGTAGCCGCCCTTGTAGTCTTCGACCGCTTTCGTCCACAGCACCTTGCCCGTCTTCGCGTCGAGCGCGGTCAGCTTGCAGTCGAGCGTCGCGAGATACACCTTGTCGCCGTACAGCGCCACGCCGCGGCTCGTCGGATGCAGCTGCAGCATCTCCTCCGGCAACTGCGCCTTGTAGCGCCACAACTCGACGCCGGTCTTCGCGTCCAGCGCGATCACCTGGCTTCCCGGCGTCGCGACGTACATGTAGCCGTTGTTGACGATCGGCGGTGCCTGGTGGCCTTCGAGCTGCCCGGTCGAGAACGCCCAAGCCATCCGCAGCTTGTTGACGTTGCCGTCGTTGATCTTGGTCAGCGGGCTGTAACCCCACCCCGAATAGTTCCCGCGATACAGGAGCCAGTTCGACGGCTCGGGCGCGTTCAATCGCGCGTCCGTCACCGGCGCATAGGCGCCCGGATCGGCCGCGGCGACCGATGCGAATCCCGAAAGAATGAGAGCTGCGATTGTCCGGAAGCGCATCTTCATTTGGTCGTCTCCTGTTGAAGCGATGAATAGAGGGTCGTGGTACGGCGTGCTCGAGGGGGGATCGGGTTGGGTGTGATCTCGTCACGCCGCCGTGCCGCCGGGCTTGGCGCTGAATGCGCCGGCGATGACGAGCCTGCCGTTATCGACCTTGAGCGGAATCGACGGCAGGGGCCGCGGCGCGGGACCGCCCGTCACCTCGCCGAAGCGAAGCGGGGAGAACTTGGAGTAATGACAGACGCAAAGGAATTCCTTGTCCTTCGCGGACCAGCCGTTCACTTCGCAGTTCTGATGTACGCAGACGGCGGAATAGGCGACCACGCCGTCGGCGGCGATCTTGGCCGTCTCGGGGCTCAGGTCCTTCGGATCGAGCTTGATGACGATGATCCGATTCAGCCTGCGGCCATCCTTCACCGTCTTGCTGCCCGGATCCTGCGGATAGACGACCAGCTGCTTCTCGTTCACCTTGAGGTCGCTGCTCTTCAAGGCGGTCTTCGCATCGTCGTCGTCCCGGACCAGGAAGTCGCCCGGAGTGGGTCCTTCGTCGGCGGCGAAGCCGGGTCGCATACCGGCGGCGGCGAGGGCGGCGCCCGCCAAGACCTTGACCGTCGTTCGCCGGCCCGGATCGGCGTCGCCGCATCGCGGTCCGTCAAGCGCTGCAGCGCGGTCGATCGATTGATCCTTCATCGCGTTCGCTCCTTTTCACATCGAGTTGGGTGGTGCCTTTCCGCGTCGACCGATCGCTAGGCATCGCCGATCGGGACGAAGAACGATCCGGGCGTCGGGTCGGATTCGGGACCGCTCGACGATCGTTCGTGATCCTTCACGCGTGAAGCTTCCCGGAGGCGGCGAGGTTGTCGCGCAACGCGCGGTGCAGGATCTTTCCGGTCGCCGTGCGCGGCATCTCGACATCGGACATGAACACGATGGAGCGCGGCCGCTTGTATCCGGCCATCCGGTCCTTGCACCAGTCGAGGATTTCCTTCTCGGTCGCCGACTCGCCTTCGTGCGGGACGACGACCGCGAGCACCGTCTCGCCCCACTTGTCGTGCGGCACGCCGATGACCGCGACGTCCTTGACCTTCGGGTAGGCGCCGAGGATGCTCTCGACCTCGGACGGGTAGATGTTCTCGCCGCCGCTGATGATCATGTTGCTCTTGCGGTCGACGAGATGGATGTAGCCGTCGGCATCGCGGCGCGCCATGTCGCCGACCGAGCACCATTCGCCGTGGAAGGCCTCGGCGGTCTTCTCGGGGTTCTTCCAGTAGCCGTCGAAGACGTACGCGGTCCGCGAATACAGCTCGCCCACTTCGCCGTCCGCGACCTCGCGTCCCTGCGGGTCGAGCATCTTGATGGCGCCGGAGCCGGCCCATTCGCGACCCACCGATCCGAGTCGTTCGATTTGCTCTTCCGGTCGCAGCAGCGTGACCCAGCCGGCCTCGGTGGATCCGTAGAGTTCGAACAGACGCGAGTTCTTGAAGTGCTCGAGGATCGCGAGCTTCGTCTCCTTTCGCGCGGGGGCGGACGAGACCAGGAGCTTGTCGACCGCGCTGACGTCGTACTTCGCCTTCACCGCGTCGGGCAGGCCGAGCATCATGATGTAGTGGGTGGGCACGAGCGACGTGAACGTCACCTTCTCGCGCGCGAGCGTATCGAGCAGCGCCTCGGGGTCGAAGCTCGGCCGGTCCTCGACGACGACCGTGGCGCCGAGGTACATGAAGGTCATCGCGAAATACAGCGAGTTCGCGTGGCACATCGGCATCACGAGCAGGCCGGTATCGTTGCGCGAGAAACCGAATTCGACGGCGGTGGCGAGCGCGAGCAACGCATTTCCCTCGTGCGAGCGGACGGCGCCTTTCGGCCGCCCGGTCGTGCCCGACGTGTACATCAGCGCGAACGGATCCTCGGGCTTCACCGACACCTCGGGTGGCGTCGACGACGCTGTGTTGATCAGCGCCTCGTAGCTCTGCCAGCCTTCTCGCGCCGGGCCGCCGAACAGCACGAAGCGATCGGCGTCGAGTCCGAGCTCGCCGCGCGCGGCGTCGACCCGTTCGCGCAAGTCGTCCTGCACGATCACCGCCCGGGCCTCGCTATGCGAGACGATGTACGCGATCTCGGGGCCGAGCAGGCGGAAGTTGAGCGGCACCGCGACCAGACCGGCCCGCGCGACCGCGACGTAGATCTCCATCCATTCGATGCAGTTGTACGCAAGCAGCGCGACGCGGTCGCCTTTTTGCAGACCCAGCGCGCGAAGCCCGTTCGCGAGTCGGCTGGACCGGGCGTCCCAATCCGCGAACGTCAACGCGCGCTTCGAGTCACGCGTGCCGACACGACGCGGCGAGATCCTCCCGTGCGAAGCAACGGCATCAGATACGGTGATCAAGTGACTCATCGGCGCCTCCGGATAGGCCTCCTAGGCATACGCCGTGCCAGCGCGCATAGCGCGACAACTCCCATCGCCAAGCGTTTGTTTTGCTTGACTCTTTGATGTCACGTTCGATCAACGGGCGGATTGGTTCGCAATTTTCAGCAAACGGATTCGCAAGTTTGAAACGAAACGGTTTCAGAAATGAAAGGGACGCTTTAGCATCACGTCGGTGACCTCCGTCGCGAAGTCAAAAAAGTTCGACGGAGCGGAGACTGGAGACCTCAATGCCGGAGTTCGTCCCGCCGCGGTTCGGCGATGCGACTGCGCAGTTGGACCGCGATGCCCGACATCTGCCGCGGATCGTTGTCCTGTTCAGCCACCTGCACCTGCCGCGGACGCCGAGCCGCATCGCCCGCGAGGTACGCGACTTTCTGCCCGAGTTCGGCGGGCGAGCCGATGTTCGCGTGGTGGACCGATCGTTCGATC
>CAXTDA010000046.1:0-15143 GCA_964242935.1 uncultured Burkholderiaceae bacterium
TACGAGTCGTCGCTGTCCGAAGGCATCCTCTTCGAGCGGCGCGTCTTCCACGGCACGTTCGCGACCGCCGACCAGAAGGAGGGCATGGCCGCATTTTTGTCGAAGCGACGTGCACAATTCGAGAATCGCTGATATAGTGGCAACCCGCTGCAGACATTGAGTCGCAGCGCGCAAGGTCCCTCGAAGTCGGAACAGCAGGCGAAATTTCCTCCCTCCGGCTTGACACGCTGAACACAGCTCGTCATAATCGTGGTCTTTGCTGCACGAAACACGACGATGTGCGAATACCGCGCAACGGCAGGTTTCGGCAACCGTTCTTTAAAAATCAACAGCCGATAAGTGTGGGCACTTGATGGCCGAAGTGCTGCGTTTCGGGTCGTCGCAAGACGTCTTCGTGCGCATTACTAAAAGCATCAAATGCTCGCAAAATGAATGTAGGTAAACACAACCTAGATTCTTTGAGTGAGTGACCAGTTCGAAAGAACTACAACAGTGATTAAACTGAAGAGTTTGATCCTGGCTCAGATTGAACGCTGGCGGCATGCCTTACACATGCAAGTCGAACGGTAACGCGGGGGCAACCCTGGCGACGAGTGGCGAACGGGTGAGTAATACATCGGAACGTACCCAGTAGTGGGGGATAGCTCGGCGAAAGCCGGATTAATACCGCATACGACCTACGGGTGAAAGCGGGGGATCGCAAGACCTCGCGCTATTGGAGCGGCCGATGTCGGATTAGCTAGTTGGTGAGGTAAAGGCTCACCAAGGCGACGATCCGTAGCTGGTCTGAGAGGACGACCAGCCACACTGGGACTGAGACACGGCCCAGACTCCTACGGGAGGCAGCAGTGGGGAATTTTGGACAATGGGCGAAAGCCTGATCCAGCCATGCCGCGTGTGTGAAGAAGGCCTTCGGGTTGTAAAGCACTTTTGTTCGGAACGAAACGCCAAGGTCGAATAAACCTTGGTAATGACGGTACCGGAAGAATAAGCACCGGCTAACTACGTGCCAGCAGCCGCGGTAATACGTAGGGTGCAAGCGTTAATCGGAATTACTGGGCGTAAAGCGTGCGCAGGCGGTTCCGCAAGTCAGATGTGAAATCCCCGGGCTCAACCTGGGAACTGCATTTGAAACTACGGGGCTAGAGTGTGTCAGAGGGGGGTGGAATTCCACGTGTAGCAGTGAAATGCGTAGAGATGTGGAGGAACACCAATGGCGAAGGCAGCCCCCTGGGATGACACTGACGCTCATGCACGAAAGCGTGGGGAGCAAACAGGATTAGATACCCTGGTAGTCCACGCCCTAAACGATGTCAACTAGTTGTCGGGTCTTAATTGACTTGGTAACGCAGCTAACGCGTGAAGTTGACCGCCTGGGGAGTACGGTCGCAAGATTAAAACTCAAAGGAATTGACGGGGACCCGCACAAGCGGTGGATGATGTGGATTAATTCGATGCAACGCGAAAAACCTTACCTACCCTTGACATGTCTGGAAGTCCGATGAAAGTTGGATGTGCTCGAAAGAGAACCAGAACACAGGTGCTGCATGGCTGTCGTCAGCTCGTGTCGTGAGATGTTGGGTTAAGTCCCGCAACGAGCGCAACCCTTGTCATTAGTTGCTACCATTCAGTTGAGCACTCTAATGAGACTGCCGGTGACAAACCGGAGGAAGGTGGGGATGACGTCAAGTCCTCATGGCCCTTATGGGTAGGGCTTCACACGTCATACAATGGTCGGTACAGAGGGTTGCCAACCCGCGAGGGGGAGCCAATCTCAGAAAGCCGATCGTAGTCCGGATTGCAGTCTGCAACTCGACTGCATGAAGTCGGAATCGCTAGTAATCGCGGATCAGCATGTCGCGGTGAATACGTTCCCGGGTCTTGTACACACCGCCCGTCACACCATGGGAGTGGGTTTTACCAGAAGTAGTTAGCCTAACCGCAAGGGGGGCGATTACCACGGTAGGATTCATGACTGGGGTGAAGTCGTAACAAGGTAGCCGTATCGGAAGGTGCGGCTGGATCACCTCCTTTCTAGAGTAAGCACGAGGTTTCAAGTGCTCACGCTTATCGGTTGTTTCGAGCAGGGTGTCGCGTGCGAGGACGGTGATCGTCTGCGCCTCGCCCCGGTCCCGAGAACATCGGGTCTGTAGCTCAGCTGGTTAGAGCATCGTCTTGATAAGGCGGGGGTCGATGGTTCGAGTCCATCCAGACCCACCAGTGTTCTCGCCGCTGTTCGCCGATGAATCGGGGGGTTTAGCTCAGCTGGGAGAGCACCTGCTTTGCAAGCAGGGGGTCGTCGGTTCGATCCCGACAACCTCCACCATCAGAGTTCAAAGACAAGTGCACGCAGCGATGCCGTGCTTGTCTTTGATCGTTTGATCAATTGGCTGTTCGATCTTTAACAATCTGGAAGAAGCAAAGTAATGTGCTTCGATGGAAGGTCGCGTCTTACAGGACGTGGCTGAAGTCGAAACATGGGTGTGATTGTATCAACCAAGTTTTAAGTGTTCTCTGAAAAGACGACGCTTGGAATGCGGCACAAACGCTAAACTCAATTCCTGTAACGGCCTTGTCAGAGGCCGCTTCGAAAGAGGCGTCAACGTTATAGGGTCAAGCGAATAAGTGCATGTGGTGGATGCCTTGGCGATCACAGGCGATGAAGGACGTTGTAGCGTGCGAAAAGCTTCGGGGAGCTCGCAAACAAGCATTGATCCGAAGATGTCCGAATGGGGAAACCCACCCGAAAGGGTATCCATGGCTGAATACATAGGCCATTGGAGGCGAACCGAGCGAACTGAAACATCTAAGTAGCTCGAGGAAAAGAAATCAACCGAGATTCCCAAAGTAGTGGCGAGCGAAATGGGATCAGCCTGCAAGATTTAGCACCAGCGTTAGTGGAATGCTCTGGAAAGGGCGGCCATAGTGGGTGACAGCCCCGTACGCGAAAACCCTGGTGTGGAACCAAGCTTGCGACAAGTAGGGCGGGACACGTGTAATCCTGTCTGAACATGGGGGGACCATCCTCCAAGGCTAAATACTCGTGATCGACCGATAGTGAACCAGTACCGTGAGGGAAAGGCGAAAAGAACCCCGGGAGGGGAGTGAAATAGATCCTGAAACCGCATGCATACAAACAGTCGGAGCCTCTTTATGGGGTGACGGCGTACCTTTTGTATAATGGGTCAGCGACTTACATTCAGTGGCAAGCTTAACCGTTTAGGGAAGGCGTAGGGAAACCGAGTCCGAACAGGGCGACAGTCGCTGGGTGTAGACCCGAAACCGGATGATCTACTCATGGCCAGGATGAAGGTGCGGTAACACGTACTGGAGGTCCGAACCCACTAATGTTGAAAAATTAGGGGATGAGCTGTGGGTAGGGGTGAAAGGCTAAACAAATCCGGAAATAGCTGGTTCTCTCCGAAAACTATTTAGGTAGTGCCTCGTGTATCACCATCGGGGGTAGAGCACTGTCATGGCTAGGGGGTCATCGCGACTTACCAAACCATTGCAAACTCCGAATACCGATGAGTGCAATCACGGGAGACAGACGCCGGGTGCTAACGTCCGACGTCGAGAGGGAAACAACCCAGACCGCCAGCTAAGGTCCCCAAGATTGGCTAAGTGGAAAACGAAGTGGGAAGGCTAAAACAGTCAGGAGGTTGGCTTAGAAGCAGCCATCCTTTAAAGAAAGCGTAATAGCTCACTGATCGAGTCGTCCTGCGCGGAAGATGTAACGGGGCTAAGCCAGTCACCGAAGCTGCGGATGCTTGCAACTTTCGAGTTGTATTGCATGGTAGGAGAGCGTTCCCTAAGCCTGTGAAGGTGCATCGTAAGGTGTGCTGGAGGTATGGGAAGTGCGAATGCTGACATGAGTAGCGATAAAGGGGGTGAAAAGCCCCCTCGCCGTAAGCCCAAGGTTTCCTACGCAACGTTCATCGGCGTAGGGTGAGTCGGCCCCTAAGGCGAGGCAGAAATGCGTAGTCGATGGGAAGCAGGTTAATATTCCTGCACCGTTGTTGAGTGCGATGGGGGGACGGATCGCGAATGGTTAGCCCGGTGTTGGACGTCCGGGTTGGTGGTTTCAAGAAGGCTCTTAGGCAAATCCGGGAGCGGAATTCAAGAAACTGCGACGACTGAGCTTGCTCGGGAAGTAATCGGCAGTGGTCCCAAGAAAAGCCTCTAAGCTTCAGCTCAACAAGACCGTACCGCAAACCGACACAGGTGGGCGAGATGAGTATTCTAAGGCGCTTGAGAGAACTCGGGAGAAGGAACTCGGCAAATTTCTACCGTAACTTCGGGATAAGGTAGACCCCGGTAGCTTGTCAAAGGGCGAAAGGGTTGCAAAAAAATGGTGGCTGCGACTGTTTAATAAAAACACAGCACTCTGCTAACACGAAAGTGGACGTATAGGGTGTGACGCCTGCCCGGTGCCGGAAGATTAAATGATGGGGTGCAAGCTCTTGATTGAAGTCCCGGTAAACGGCGGCCGTAACTATAACGGTCCTAAGGTAGCGAAATTCCTTGTCGGGTAAGTTCCGACCTGCACGAATGGCGTAACGATGGCCACACTGTCTCCTCCCGAGACTCAGCGAAGTTGAAGTGTTTGTGATGATGCAATCTTCCCGCGGCTAGACGGAAAGACCCCGTGCACCTTTACTGTAGCTTTGCATTGGACTTTGAACCGGTCTGTGTAGGATAGGTGGGAGGCTTTGAAGTGGGGGCGCTAGCTCTCATGGAGCCAACCTTGAAATACCACCCTGGCTTGTTTGAGGTTCTAACCTTGGCCCGTTATCCGGGTCGGGAACAGTGTATGGTAGGCAGTTTGACTGGGGCGGTCTCCTCCCAAAGCGTAACGGAGGAGTTCGAAGGTACGCTAGGTACGGTCGGACATCGTGCTGATAGTGCAATGGCATAAGCGTGCTTAACTGCGAGACTGACAAGTCGAGCAGGTGCGAAAGCAGGACATAGTGATCCGGTGGTTCTGTATGGAAGGGCCATCGCTCAACGGATAAAAGGTACGCCGGGGATAACAGGCTGATTCCTCCCAAGAGTTCATATCGACGGGGGAGTTTGGCACCTCGATGTCGGCTCATCACATCCTGGGGCTGTAGCCGGTCCCAAGGGTATGGCTGTTCGCCATTTAAAGTGGTACGTGAGCTGGGTTTAAAACGTCGTGAGACAGTTTGGTCCCTATCTGCCGTGGGCGTTGGAAGTTTGAGGGGGGCTGCTCCTAGTACGAGAGGACCGGAGTGGACGTATCTCTGGTGTACCGGTTGTCACGCCAGTGGCATTGCCGGGTAGCTAAATACGGAAGAGATAACCGCTGAAAGCATCTAAGCGGGAAACTTGCCTCAAGATGAGACTTCCCGGGAACTTGATTCCCCTAAAGGGTCGTTCGAGACCAGGACGTTGATAGGCTGGGTGTGGAAGCGCAGTAATGCGTTAAGCTAACCAGTACTAATTGCCCGTGCGGCTTGACTCTATAACCTTGATGGTTATTGGAATCGAGTAGGTGTGAAGTGCCGCTGTATCGGATGTGCATGTGAATGCCGCCGGTATCGAGTCGACGCAATCACGCTCGCTATACGAAAGACACAAAGCTTTGCTTCTCCAGATTGGTCTCCTTGACGCAGGATGTTCTGTGCGCAGGGAGATTTACAAGTCATGCCTGATGACCATAGCAAGGTGGAACCACTCCTTCCCATCCCGAACAGGACCGTGAAACGCTTTTGCGCCGATGATAGTGAGCAGCTCGCTTGTGAAAGTAGGTTATTGTCAGGCTTCTATTGATAGGCCCGGATCGTGAGATCCGGGCCTTTTTGTTTTTGGGCCCAGCATGGGCGCGATCTTCGGGTTGGAGTTCCCGGCCGAGCTGGCGAGCTGGAAGCTGGATACAGCGAGGCAAGTGAAGCGCAACTTCGTGAGCGGTGACAGAACGTGGCTAGGAGCGTAAAGCGTATCCGGGTATTCGCTACGCGCCTGGCGGCGGTCCGTATCAGCATTAATCGGCGCCGAACCATTCTCCCGGTTCATGAATCTCCGTCCGGATGCCGTACTCGTTTGCCTTGTCGCGAAGACGCTGGGTCGCGTTCGGCGTCTCGACGTAGATCGGCTCTTTGTTCAACGAGCCATAATGGATCGGTACCACCAGCTCGGCGTGGATGATGTTTGCCGCGACCGCTGCTTCCTCGGGCATCATGGTGGCTTCGATAGGGCTCGACGGCTGGAGGTGAGGCCACTGGCATATTGGGGCGTTGATCGGGAAGAATGCCGCGTCGAAAGAACCGAACCGGTGGGAGATCCGCCACCAGTAACCATGGAACAGCGTGTCGCCGGCGTGAATGATCCGACGCCCGCCGCATTCGACGATCCAACTGTGCTGCGGGTCGCCGAACCCGTCGACGGCGGGTGCCGAGATCATCTTGAACGGGCCGACGCTGCGTTCCGCCCATATCCCGACGACTTCCGTCGCGAGATTGTGGTGGGTGAACTTCTCCTCGCCGATGGTCGTCAGTTCCACGTCGTCCTTATTGCCGGTTGCGGGCTCCGGGCGGTACACCGGCGCGCCGTCGCGCAGTGCCACGTCCAGGGCGTTGGCATCGGCATGGTCGGCGTGGAGGTGGGTGAGCAGCGCGACCGCAGCGCCACCGGGATTCGATGACGGCGGGAACGGTTCGTCGGGGCTTCGGAGCATCGGCGCCATCGGCTTTTTGTCCTGGATATAGTCGATCACCAACGTCTCGCCGTCGCACTCGATTTCGACGCCTGCCCAGCCTAATCTACGCATTTTCACGCTCAATCTCCTTACGCTTCGGGTGAAAAAACTTGGCTGCGACAGGCGCGCGACACCGCCCAGCGCCTGTTTAAGATGGCATCGTGGCATCGTGGCGGCCGGCCAAGAGGACCGTTACGACGAAATCCTGTCTAGGGGGCTTGGTAGAAGGTCCACTTCATTTCCAACGCCGACCGCAAAATGATCCAGAAGAGCACTCATCGACTCATGGAGGAGCTTGCTAACCAGCATGCGATTGCTTGCACCGTCGGTGCGTCGCAAGTGAGTCTCCGCGATCGAAGCCCGTCAGTCGAGCTCGGACCAATCGCCAGGCTCACAAATCACGGCCCGAATGCCGATTGTTTGACTTCACGGAGGCGCTCGGTGGCACGCGTGGCGGCTCGATGTAGATCGGTGCCTTGTGGAGCGAGCCGTAGTGGATCGGCACTACAGAGCGGGCGCCGACGATATGAGCCGCGATCGCCGCCTCTCGACGGGCCCGTTAGTGCGTGACGTGCGCGATATTGCCATCGCGCAGGACACGAACGCGTTGGCCGGCATAGAACGAGTCGTCTGCACCCTGCACGATGGCGCGCATCTCGCCACTTTCCATGCGAACTGTCAGCTCGAGACTGGGCTGGCGACCAAGGCTCTGCTCGAGCGCGTTGCCGCGGACGACCGCGACAAGGCCGCTCTCCGGCTTCTCGTAGTTCACCTGACGAACGCTCTCGATGATGGCGAAACGGACCCTCTGCTCGCGCTGTGCTTCATGGGCGCGGTAGATGGCGCCGTAGTAGTCCGGTGCACTACCGCCATTCACGATCGGGCCGGCCTGCTCGCGCCGGGCTTCACCTGCACGGTAGACGGCGCCGTAGTAATCCGGTGCACTACCGTAGGCTGGCGCGCCATTGAGGCCCGGTCCGGTGCAGCCGGTGGTGACGACGGCGACGACCAGGAACATCGAGCGCAGCAGGCATCGGGACTTGAAGACTTGGATCATGTGATTCTCGGGTGCGTTTTCGATCAGGGCACATCAGGTTCATACCTCCTACCTTGCGGATCAGCGCGGGGTTGTTTCAAGCATCCGAGGCAGTCGGTGATGCGGCACTTCCGACAAAGCCGGTGGGACCAATCAACGCGATCTCTGGTTGTTCCTGGCGGTAGTGACCCAACCAAGATATAGGCTTCACATTCAGCCGATAAGCCGCTCAGATTCACTAACACCTTGAAGCCAAGCCGGACGATGTCGGCCAAATGACGTAGCGGCAACGGTTTCAGACCGTGGCAGAACGTGCCGGCGGCCGTGGGTCGTGCCACCAGCAGTGGCTGGGACTTCCTGCCGATCTACCTAGGGCCCGCGTGCGTCTTTCTCTTCGGCTATCCGCTATTACTCATTCGGATTTCCAAAGGTAACAACATCACCTCGGTTGCCGATTTCATCGGCGCACGTATGGACGGCGGCAGATCGTCCCCCTCTCGCTTTCGAACGATCTGCAGCATTGACTGCATCGCGGCAGGAAACTTCATCCTCCATGCTCTTCTCCCGGCGTCCATGCTGCGCATCAACGAGCTGAGATTGCCGCTCGGGCATCCGGCCGACGCGCTGCGAAGCGCGATCGTCGAACTCCTCGGAATCGATGCGCAGGAATTGGTCGACTTCAGGATCGTCCGTCGCGCGAACGATGCACGGAAGAAGTCGGCCATCGCGATGGTTTATGCGGCGGACGTCGAGTTGAGTGACGAGAACGCGGTCCTCGTCCGCGTGGCCGGCGATCAGCGGCTGCGCCGCTCGCCCGATACCGCTTACCGCTTCGTGGCCGGACCGGTCGCCGAAGGCGAATGCCCCCGTCCGGTCATCATCGGCGCCGGTCCCTGCGGATTGTTCGCCGGGCTGATCCTGGCGCAGATGGGTTTTCGACCGATCATCCTCGACCGCGGCAAGGTCGTCAGGGAAAGGACGAAAGACACCTGGGGTCTGTGGCGCCGAGGCGTGCTGAATCCGGAATCGAACGTCCAGTTCGGCGAGGGCGGCGCCGGCACGTTCTCGGACGGGAAGCTCTGGAGCCAGATCAAGGATCCACGCCACCTGGGTCGAAAGGTCCTGAACGAACTGGTGGCGGCCGGCGCCCCCGCCGACATCCTGATCGAAGCGCATCCGCATATCGGCACGTTCCGGCTCGTGACGGTCGTCGAGAACCTCCGCAGGACCATCGAAGGCCTCGGCGGCGAGTATCGCTTCGGGCAGCGCGTGGACGACTTCGACGTCGTGGCGCAACCCGACGGGTTGCGTCGCCTGCGAGGGCTTCACCTCGACGAGGGACGCTATCTGGCCACCGAACGCGTGATCCTCGCGGTGGGCCATAGCGCACGCGACACGTTCCACGCGCTGTACGACCGCGGCGTGCACCTGGAGGCCAAGCCGTTCTCGATCGGTCTGCGGATCGAACATCCGCAATCGTGGATCGACCACGCGCGCTTCGGCCCTTGTGCCGGGCACCCGGACCTGGGCGCTGCCTCCTACAACCTCTCGCATCATTGCCGCAACGGCCGCACGACCTACAGTTTCTGCATGTGTCCGGGCGGTACGGTCGTCGCGGCGGCGTCGGAGCCCGGCCGGCTGGCGATCAACGGCATGAGCCAGTATTCCCGCAACGAACGCAATGCCAACTCGGGCCTCGTGGTCGGCATCGAGCCGGAACGCGACTATCCCGGTCACCCGCTGGCAGGGGTTCGGCTGCAACGTCATTGGGAATCGGCGGCGTTCGAGGCGGGTGGATCGAGCTACGAGGCCCCGGGCCAGACGGTCGGCGACTTTCTGGCAGGTCGGCCTTCGACCGCGCTGGGAAGCGTGATTCCGTCTTACCGGCCCGGTGTCCGGCCGACCGACCTCGCGCGCTGCCTGCCCGATTTCGTCGTCGAGGCGATCCGCGAAGCGCTTCCGGTTTTCGGCCGTCGGATCAAGGGCTACGATCATCCGGATGCGCTGCTGACCGGCATCGAGGCGCGCACGTCGTCGCCCGTGCGGATCAACCGCGGCGGCGACTTCCAGAGCCTCAACACCCGCTCGCTCTATCCGGCCGGGGAAGGCGCCGGCTATGCGGGTGGCATCCTGTCGGCCGCGGTCGACGGCATCCGGGTGGCGGAAGCGGTGGCGCTCAGCCTGACGCGGCCCGCGTGAACAGCCGCCGGCACGAACCTTCCCTGATCGACCATCCAGCACGGATCATGCGGCGATCTCGGCCAACCCGAACACCTTCGACCTGCCCGCGCTGTTCGCGAATCCGGTCAACCAATCGTGCTGGCGAGCTACGCGCCGAACATCACGGACGCCCGCCGGCGCGCGTTATCTCGCGCGGCGCCTGTCGGACGACATCATCGCGGCCTGGGCAGGAGGTACTGAAGCGGTTCGTCGGGACCCTTCATTGCGATCCTTCGATCCGCGTCGTGACGTCCTGCAACGACGTCGCCCACTCGGACCCTGCGGCCTGGCAATAAGCCTGCACCACTTCTCCGGTGATGGTAGCGACCGCATACACCGCTTTCGAAGCCTCGCGGGGGCAGGTCACGGTCACGGTCAAAGGCGGCAGTGCCGGTCCTTCGCACAGGTTCAATACGCCGGCTTCGAGATCGCGACGCACGAAGATCGGCGGGATGGCGGCCACGCCGAAGCCTTCCGTCACCAGTTGCACGATCGACTCGACGGCGGGAAAGCTGCAGATGCGCGGCTCGCTGCCGCGCCCGTTGAACAGCGCCCGCACGTGGGCGTACGGGCTGGATGTCCGGCCATAGGTCAGCACCGGGATGCTCTCGAGGTCGTCCAGCAGCAGCGGTTCCTGGTTCGCCCACACGTCGGGGCGTGCAATCCAGCGGATCGGGAAGCGCGAGAGCGGCGTGACCACCAGTTCGACGTTGCCGGTCGACTCGTCGATCGGATCGTTCTGGATCAGGAGGTCGAGCCGGTGCTGGCGGAAGTGCTCGCGCAGGTTGCGCGCCGTGTCGACGGTGATGTCGGGGTCGACCTTCGGAAAGCGCTGCGCCAGGCCGTGGATCAGCGGCGTGAGCCAGGTGTGGACCACCGTTTCGATGACGCCGATGCGCACGCGACCCGCGGCCGGCGCATCGGGCCGCGTCGATTGCTTGAGCTCCCGTTCGAGCGCCAGGATCTGCTCGGCCTGACGCACCACCTGCTCGCCCACCGGCGTCAGGCGCAGCGTGCGGTTGCTGCGATCGACCAGGAACACGCCGAGTTCGTCCTCGAGCGCGGCGATGCGCTGCGAGGCGGCCGCCTGCGTGGTGTGCAGGGCCTGGGCGGTTTCGCGGAAGCTCCTGAGCCGCGACAACACGACCAGCGTTTCGAGGAAGCGCGTGTTCATGCAAAAGGATTTCTTATCGCCAGTCCATGAATTACTAGTTCGACAGACATTCGCGTGTCGTGATGTCATCGCGCTCAGGGCAACCATGCATTTTCCGCACCAGCGGAGGCATCTTGGGTGAGGGCTGGCGATGGACACGGTCGACGAGGGCGGTCCGCTGCAAACGCCCGATGCAACCTACGCGAGCGCCTACGACGCCCGCCAGGCGATCCGGGCCGGGCGCTGGCGACAGCATACGAGCGGCCTCGCGCGCGCTTGCGTGCAGGGCAATGTGGCCATTCTCCCCGCTGACCTGGCCGCCGATTTCATGCGCTTCTGCCAGTGCAACCCCAAGCCGTGCCCGCTGCTGGCGGTCGGCGAGCCGGGGCAGGCGGTGCTGCCGACGCTCGGACGCGACGTCGACATCCGCAGCGACGTCCCGCGCTATCGCGTCTATCGCGACGGCGTGCTGGCCGAAGAGGTCGACCACCTGCATGCGCTGTGGCGCGACGACCTGGTCGCCTTCGTGCTCGGCTGCTCGTTCTCGTTCGAGCACGCGCTGATCGATGCCGGCATCGAGCTGCGCCATGTTCGCGAGGGCAAGAACGTCGCGATGTACAAGACCGGCATCCCCACGGTGCCGGCCGGTCCGTTCCACGGTCCGCTGGTGGTGTCGATGCGGCCGATGAAGGCCGAGGCCGCCATCCGCGCGGTGCAGATCACCGCGCGCGTGCCCAAGGTTCACGGCGCGCCGATCCACATCGGCGACCCGGCACTGATCGGCATCACCGACATCGGCCGCCCGGACTTCGGCGACCCCGTGCGGATCGAGGCCGACGAGTTGCCCGTCTTCTGGGCCTGCGGCGTGACGCCGCAGGCGGTGGTGATGGCGGCCCGGCCGTCGCTCTGCATCACGCACGCCCCGGGCCACATGCTGATCACCGACCTCCTCAATCGCGACCTGCCCTTCGCTTGACCCTTCGTCCCGACTCTTCCACCTTTAGAGGACTTGCGCCATGTGGCTACAGGAAACCAAACCCGAGGAACGACGAACGCTGGTCGCTGCCTTCGCAGGCTACGGCGTGGACGCGTTCGATTACATGATCTACACCTTCATGATCCCCACCCTGATCCTGGTGTGGGGCATGACCAAGACGCAGGCCGGCTACATCGCGACGGGTGCGCTCATCACCTCCGCCATCGGCGGCTGGCTGGCCGGCATCCTGGCCGATCGCTACGGTCGGGTGCGGATCCTGCAGCTCACCGTCCTGTGGTTCAGCTTCTTCACCTTCGTGAGCGGCTTCACGCAGTCGCCCGAGCAGTTGTTCGTCACGCGGGCGCTGCAGGGGCTGGGCTTCGGCGGCGAATGGTCGGTCGGCTCGGTACTGATCGCCGAGATGATCCAGCCACGTCACCGCGGCAAGGCCGTGGGGCTGGTCCAGAGCGCCTGGGCGATCGGCTGGGGCATCGCGGCGATCTCCTTCTGGGCCATCTACGCGGTGATCGACCAGGCGCTGGCGTGGCGCGTGCTGTTCTGGCTCGGCGTGCTGCCGGCGCTGCTGATTCTCTACATCCGGCGCAACATCAGCGACCCCGCGGTCTACCACGAGACGCGCGCCCGGATGAAGAAGGACGGCGACGAGGGCGGCTTCATGGAGATCTTCTCGCCCGCGCTGATCAAGACCACGGTGCTGGCCAGCCTGCTCGCCACCGGGATGCAGGGCGCCTACTACGCCGTCACGACCTGGCTGCCGACCTATCTGAAGACCGAGCGCAACCTGTCGGTGCTCAACACCAGCGGCTACCTGCTGGTGCTGATCGTCGGTTCCTTCATCGGCTACCTGACGAGCGCCTGGCTGTCGGACAAGCTCGGACGCCGGCGATGTTTCATGTTGTTCGGGCTCTGCGCCGGACTGCTGGTGATCGCCTACACGCAGATCCCGATCACCGACGGCATGATGCTGGTGCTCGGGTTCCCGCTCGGCTTCTTCCTGTCGGGCATCTTCTCGGGCATGGGCGCCTACCTGAGCGAACTGTTTCCCAGCCGGGTGCGCGGGTCGGGCCAGGGTTTTTGCTACAACTTCGGCCGGGCCGTCGGTTCGATCTGCCCCGCCCTGGTCGGTTATTTGAGCACCACCATGTCGCTGGGCGTCGCGATCGGCTACATGGCCGCCGGTGGCTACCTGCTCGTGATCCTGACCTGCCTGGTGCTGCCCGAGACGCAGGGACGTGAACTGACCGCAGAAAGCTGAGGCCGCGGATGAAGATGGATCTCAACAGCGATCTGGGCGAAAGCCTCGGCGCCTGGCACATGGGCAACGACGACGAGATGCTCGGCATCGTCAGCAGCGCCAACGTCGCCTGCGGCTTCCATGCCGGGGACGCGGCCGGGATCCTGCGGACGTTGCGGCACGCGGCCGAGCGCGGCGTGGTGGTCGGCGCCCACGTGGCCTACCCCGACCTGGCCGGCTTCGGCAGGCGCAACATGGACGTGACCAGCGCCGACCTGCAGGCCGACGTGATCTACCAGATCGGTGCGCTCCAGGGTCTGGCTGCGGCGGCCGGCACCGCGGTGCGTTACGTCAAGCCGCACGGCGCGCTCTACAACACCATCGCGCACGATGAGCGGCAGGCGCGCGACGTCATCGCGGCGATCCGCGCGATCGACGACCAACTGGTGCTGGTCGGCCTGGCCGGATCGCCGCTGCTCGACTGGGCCCGGGCAAGCGGGCTGCGCACCGTGGCCGAGGCCTTCGCCGACCGCGCCTACACGCCCGCGGGTGCGCTGGTCTCCCGCCGCGAGCACGGCGCCGTGCTGCACGACGCGGAGCAGGTGGCGGCCCGCATGCTGCGCCTCGCGACCGAAGGCGTGGTCACCGCCATCGACGGCAGCACGGTCCGCATCGAGGCCGATTCGGTCTGCGTGCACGGCGACAGCCCCGGTGCGGTCGAGATGGCGCGGCAGGTGCGCGCGTCGTTCGAGCGATCGGGCGTCACGGTCGCACCCTTCGTGGAGGTGTCGGGAGCAGGGCGCTGATGCGCTTCCTGCCGGTCAACCTCGATGCGCTGCTGGTCGAGCTCGTCGACCTGCCGCAGACGCTGGCCCTGCTCGCGTCGCTCGAGGCCGACCCGATCGCCGGCATCGAGGAGGTCGTGCCGGGCGCGCGCACGCTGCTGGTCCGTTATCGTCCGACGGTGGTGTCGCACGCCGGGCTGGCGGAGCGCATCGGCGCGCGCAGCCTGACCGCGCCGATCGAGCGCGCGCACACGCTGATCGAGATTCCGGTCGACTACCGGGGCGAGGACCTCGACGAGGTCGCGCAGAGGCTCGGCATGCCGCGCGACGAAGTGATCCGCCGCCACACCGGCAGCGAGTACACGGTCGCCTTCACCGGCTTCGCGCCGGGCTTCGCCTATCTGAGCGGCGGCGATGCCCGCCTCGACGTGCCGCGCCGCAGCGTGCCGCGCACCCGCATCCCGGCCGGCGCGGTGGCGCTGGCCGGTCCGTTCAGCGGCGTCTATCCGCAGGCCAGCCCCGGCGGCTGGCAGATCATCGGCGTGACCGAGCCGCCGATGTGGGACCTGGGCCGCGAGCCCCCGGCGTTGCTGCAGCCCGGCTTTCGAGTGCGCTTCGTCGACGTGACGAGGCGGCCACCGGTGCCGCAGCCCCGGCCGGTCGCTGCGCCGGAGCCCGCCGCGATCGATGGCCCGGCGCTGGTCATCCGCAACACCGGCCTGCTGGCGCTGTTCCAGGACGCCGGCCGTCCCGGCCGGGGCCGGGCGGGCGGGTCGGGTTAGGGCGCGATGGACCGGGGCGCGTTGCGTATTGCGAACGGGTTGGTCGGCAATGCCAGCGACAGGGCGTGCATCGAGATCGTTGACGGCGGCTTCGAACTGGTCTGCCGCGGCGACGCGGTGGTGGCCTTCGCCGGCGCCGATGCGCCGATCCACCTGACCACGGTCGATGGGGTGCGACAGGCGGTGCCGGGCCATGCGCCGATCGCCATGTACGACGG
>CAXTDA010000047.1:0-15128 GCA_964242935.1 uncultured Burkholderiaceae bacterium
CGGTGGGCTGGCTGTCGAGGTGGCTGCCGGTGCCGACCGGCGCGAGCGCGTCGTTGCGTCCCGGCCGTCGGGCGAAGATGTTGCCCATCCGGTCGACCTTCACGGTGCATCCGGCCTCCTCGCACCAGCGGACGAACAGGTCGCGCGCGTCGCGGTCGAGGTCGGTGAGCGCGAGACGGCAGACGCCGCCCTTCGGCGTCGCACCGATCGTCGCCATCTCCATCAGGCTCGCCCACAGGCGGTCGCCGTCGATCCGCAGTTCAGCCATCATGTGCTCCTTCCAGTGTCCAGTCCCGCAACGACGCCACGGACGGTCGCGTCGAGTCAGCGGCAACGATGCCAGAGAACATTCCGATGACCAAATGTTTAACCCAGCGTTTCGAACTCTTCTCGTACTGGCGCACGTCCGCCACCTATCGCGTGCGCGTCGCGCTGAATCTGAAGGGCCTGGCGGCGGACGAGCACAACGTCGACATCGACGCCGGCGAGCACCGCAGCCCCGACTTCCTGACGATCAATCCGATGGGCGCGATCCCGGCGCTGATCGACCGCGATGCGGCACAGGCGCCGCTGACGCAGTCGACCGCGATCCTCGAGTTCCTCGACGAGATCGCACCGCAGCCGCCGTTGCTGCCGGTCGATCCGCACGGTCGCGCGCGGGTCCGTTCGCTGGCTGCGATGCTCGCTGGCGACACGCATCCGCTGATCACGCCGCGCGTGAAGAAGTACCTGACGGGCCCGGGCGGCTTCGACGACGCCGCGTGGCGCGCCTGGCAGATCCACTGGTTCACGACCGGGCTGCAGGCTTTCGAACGACGGCTGGTCGACGAGCCCGGCGCCGGCACGTATTGCCACGGCGACGCGGTCACGCTGGCCGACATCTGCCTCGCGAGCATCGTGGTCGTGATGCGGGTGTTCCGGATCGAGGTCGCCGACATCCCGACGGTGCAGCGGATCATGGCCGACTGCGAACGGCTCGACGCGTTCGCGAAGGCCGATCCCCGGCGGCAGGTCGGTGCGCCCTCGGCCTGACGCTTTCCCGCGATGAAGCAGATCGCTGCCCCCGACGCCAGCGCACCGCCGCTGCCGTTCCGTTTCATCGCGGACCTGATCCGCGAACACGCCCGCGCGCGTCCCGGCCATGCCGCGGTCGCCGCCGGCGACCGAACGCTCGACTACGCAGCGCTCGACGCGTCGATGGACCGGATCGCCGCGTCCCTGCAACGCGACGGGCTCGCGCCCGGGGACGCGATCGCGATCTGCGCGCAGTCGTCGGTCGACTACGCGGCGCTCTTCATCGGCGCGCTGCGGGCCGGCGTCGTCGTGGCGCCGCTCGCGCCGTCGGTCACGCCGGAGAGCTTCGCGTCGATGCTCGGGGACGCCCGCGCCCGGCTGCTGTTCGTCGACGAGACGGCCACCGATGCGCTCGGCGCGGTACCGCGCGACGACGTCGTCCGGATCTCGCTCGACGGCATCGCGTCCGGGCGGTCGTTCGACGCTTGGCTCGCGCCGCCCGGCAGCAGGCCGGCCCCCGTGACGCTCGCGCCCGACGCGCCGTTCAACATCATCTATTCGTCCGGCACCACCGGCCTGCCGAAAGGCATCGTCCAGTCGCACGCGATGCGCTGGACCCACGTGATGCGCGGCGCGAACTACCACTACGGCCCCGACACCGTCACGCTGCTCGCGACGCCGCTCTACTCGAACACCACGCTGGTCGTCTTCTTCCCCACGCTCGGCTTCGGCGGCACGGTGCTGCTGATGCCGAAGTTCAACGCGACGGCCTATTGCGCACTGGCCGCCGCGGAACGGGTCACGCACACGATGCTCGTCCCGGTGCAGTACCAGCGGATCATGGCGCTGCCCGACTTCGACCGCTTCGACCTCGGCGCCTTCCAGTTCAAGTTCTCGACCAGCGCGCCGTTCAACGCGGCGCTGAAGCGCGATGTCCTCGCGCGCTGGCCCGGCGCCCTCGTCGAGTTCTACGGAATGACCGAGGGCGGCGGCACCTGCATGCTGCTCGCGCACCTGCACCCGGACAAGCTGCACACCGTCGGGCAGCCCGCCGAGGGGCACGACATCCGCCTGATCGACGAGGCGGGCAACGAGTTGCCGTCCGGTTCGACCGGCGAGGTGGTGGGCCACTCGGCCGGCATGATGACCGGCTATCACGGCCAGCCGGAGAAGACGCGCGACGCCGAATGGTTCGACGCGGCCGGCAAGCGCTTCATCCGCACCGGCGACGTCGGACGCTTCGACGAGGACGGCTTCCTGGTGCTGATGGATCGGAAGAAGGACATGATCATCAGCGGCGGCTTCAACATCTATCCGAGCGATCTCGAGGACGCGCTGCGCACGCATCCCGACGTCGTCGAGGTCGCGGTCGTCGGCGTCCCGTCGACGACGTGGGGCGAGACGCCGGTCGCGTGGGTCGTATCCCGCGCCGGGGCTTCCGTCGACGACGTCGGCCTGATGACGTGGCTGAACGCGCGGGTCGGGAAGACCCAGCGCCTCGCGCGGCTGCGCTTCGTCGACGAGCTGCCGCGGAGCGCGATCGGCAAGATTCTCAAGCGCGAGTTGCGCGACGCGCACGTCGCGAGCGGCGAAGACCCGCGATAGCGACGGCGCGACCCGAACAGCAAGTTCGGACCGGATGCTTGACACTCCCAGGGCGTGTCGCTAGATTGCCTCCGCTCTGAATTCAGAGTTCAAAAGAAGCGTTCTCAAGCGCACACCGGCGGCGACGTCCGTATCACGAAGACGAGCGCGCGCCGAACCAGGAGGCAGACGATGGAGATCAACCGCAGACGACTTCTCGCGGCCGGTGTCCTGGCCGGTACCGGTCTCGCGAGCGGCCCGTTGCGCGCACAGACGAAGCCGCCCGAATTCAAGTTCAAGCTCGGCACCGACCTGCCGGTGACCCACTCGGTCAACGTGCGGCTGAAGGAGGCCATCGACGCCATCACGACCGAGTCGGCCGGCCGCGTCGCGATCCAGCTGTTCCCGAACAACCAGCTCGGCAGCGACTCGGACATGATGTCGCAGGTCCGCTCGGCGGCCCTCGAGTTCGCCACCTTCCCCGGTACGGTGATGTCGACGCTGGTCCCGGTCACCGCGATCACCGGCGTCGGCTTCGCGTTCACCAACTACGACAAGGTGTGGGCCGCGATGGACGGCGGCGTCGGCAATCATATCCGCGGCGCGCTCGAGAAGGCCAACCTCTATCCATTCGGCAGCACGTGGGACAACGGCTATCGCCAGATCACGAGCAGCACGAAGCCGATCCGCACGCCGGACGACCTGAAGGGCTTCAAGATCCGCGTGCCGCTGGTGCCGCTGTGGGTGTCGATGTTCAAGACGCTCGGCGCATCGCCGGTGAGCCTGCCGCTGAGCGAGGCCTACCAGGCGCTGCAGACCAAGGTCGCGGACGCCCAGGAGAACCCGCTCGCCCTGATCGAGTCCGCGAAGTTCTACGAGGTGCAGAAGTACTGCTCGATGACGAACCACGCGTGGGACGGCTTCTGGCTGATCGCGAACGCCAGGATCTGGAAGACGATCCCGCCCGACCTGCAGCAGGTCATGCAGAAGCAGTTCAACGCCGCCGCGCTGAAGCAGCGCGACGACATCAAGCGGGCCAACGTCGACCTGCAGCGCGGCCTCGAAGCGAAGGGCCTGGTGTTCAACACGGTCGACGGGACGCCGTTCCGTCAGCTGCTGCGCTCGAGCGGGTTCTACACGCAGGCGAAGGAGAAGTTCGGCCCTGAGGCCTGGGCCCTGCTGCAGCAGTACGCGGGCGACATCGGCTGACCGTCGATGAACGTGGACCCGACCGGCGGCGGGCACGCCGCGGGCGACCCGCCGACGGCGGACCGCGGGTTGCGGGCGCGGCTGGTGCGGCCGGTCGACCGGCTGATCGGCTCGACCGTCGAGGTCGTCGCGGCGCTGCTGATCGCGGCCGAGATCGGGATCCTGTTCGCGGGCGTCGTCGCGCGCTACTTCCTGCAGACGCCGCTGGTATGGTCGGACGAGGCGGCGTCGATCCTGTTCCTCTGGCTCGCGACCCTCGGCGCGGTCGTCGCGTTCCGTCGCGGCGAACACATGCGGATGACGGCGCTCGTCGCGCGCACCGGCCCGGCGATGCGCGCCTACCTCGACACCGTCGCGATCTCGGCGGCGCTCGTGTTCCTGCTGTTGATCGTCGGCCCGGCCTATCACTTCGCGTCCGAGGAGGCGAGCGTGACGACGCCGGCGCTCGAGGTGTCGAACGCGTGGCGCGCCTCGGCGCTGCCGGTCGGCCTCGGGCTGATGGCCCTGATGAGCCTGCTGCGGCTCGCACGGGTCGCGAGCTGGAAGACCGTGCTCGCGGCGCTCGCCACGGTGGGGCTCGTGTGCGCCGCGTTCGTCGCGGCGCGCCCGCTGCTCCAGGACCTGGGCAACTTGAACCTGCTGGTCTTCTTCGTCGGCGTCACCGCCGCGACGGTGCTGATCGGCGTGCCGATCGCGGTCTCGTTCGGCCTCGCGACCTTCGGCTTCCTCGCGTTGACGACCCGGCTGCCGCTCGAGGTGATGGTCGGGCGGATGGACGAGGGGATGTCGCACATCGTGCTGCTGTCGGTGCCGCTGTTCGTCTTCCTCGGCCTCCTGATCGAGGCGACCGGGATGGCGCGCGCGATGGTCGCGTTCCTCGCGAGCCTGCTCGGCCACGTGCGTGGCGGCCTGTCGTACGTGCTGATCGGCGCGATGTACCTGGTCTCCGGGATCTCGGGCTCGAAGGTCGCCGACATGGCGGCGGTGGCGCCGGTCCTCTTCCCCGAGATGCAAAAGCGCGGCGCCAAGCCGGGCGACCTGGTCGCGCTGCTCGCGACCACCGGCGCGCAGACCGAGACGGTCCCGCCCAGCCTGGTGCTGATCACGATCGGCTCGGTGACCGGGGTCTCTATCGCCGCGCTGTTCACCGGCGGCATGCTGCCCGGCATCGTGCTCGCGGTCGCGCTCTGCGCGGTCGTCAGCTATCGCTATCGCAACGACGACCTGTCGCACGTGACGAAGGCGAGCGGCCGCGACATCGGGCGTGCGCTGCTGGTCGCGCTGCCGGCGGTCGCGCTGCCGTTCGTGATCCGCGCCGCGGTCGTGCAGGGCGTCGCCACGGCGACCGAGGTCTCGACGCTCGGCATCGCCTACGCCTGCATCGCCGGTCTCGTGATCTATCGGCAGACCCAATGGCGGCGCTTCTACCCGATGCTGGTCGAGACCGCGGCGCTGTCGGGGGCGATCCTGTTCATCATCGGCACGGCGACCGGGATGGCGTGGTCGCTCACGCAGTCCGGTTTCTCGAACACGCTGGCCGACGCGATGGCCGCGTTGCCGGGGGGCGTCGCCGGTTTCCTCGCGGTGTCGGTCGTCGCCTTCATGATCCTCGGCAGCGTGCTCGAAGGCATCCCGGCCATCGTCCTCTTCGGGCCGCTGCTGTTCCCGATCGCGCGCCAAGTCGGCGTGCACGAGGTGCATTACGCGATGGTCGTCGTGCTGTCGATGGGCATCGGCCTCTTCGCGCCGCCGTTCGGCGTCGGCTACTACGCGGCCTGCGCGGTCGCCCGAATCGATCCCGCCGAAGGGATGAAGCCGATCGTCGGCTACATCTGCGCGCTGATCGTCGGGCTCGCGGTGGTCGCGGCGGTGCCGGCCATCTCGATCGGGCTGCTGAAGCCGGTGGGCTGACAGGCGACGAAGCCGGGCGCGGCGATGCGACGATCGAGTCCGGTCTTCGTCCCGCTCGCGGCATTCGAGCGATCGGGGGCGAGGCCTGCGCCGCAGAGTCCATGAAGGAACTGCCGCCGCAGCCGTTGCTCGTCGAGCAGGTGCACGAGGCGATCCTCGCCGAGATCGCCGGGGGAACGTTGCCGCCCGGCTCGCGGCTGATCCAGGCGCGGATCGCGCAGGCGCTCGGCGTGTCGCGCCAGCCGGTCCAGCAGGCGCTGCTGCTGCTCAGGAACCAGGGCGTCCTTCGCGATGCGCCGGGCCGCGGGCTGATCGTCACGCGGCTCGACCTCGACGACGTGCGGCACAGGTACGAGCTCCGCGCCGTGATCGAGGGGCTGGCCTGCCGCAAGGCCGCCGAGGTCGGCGCGTACCGCGCCCGCCGCTTCGGGCCGGCGTTGATTCGGAACGGGCGGAAGGCGGCCCGCAGCGGATCGTCCGCGAGCCTGATCGCGTCCGATCTCGCGTTCCACCGATTCCTCTACGAGCTGTCGGGCAATCCGCTGATCGCGCCGGCGATGGAGGCGCACTGGGCCTTCACGCGGCGCGTGATGGGCGAGGTCCTCCGCGACGAACGGCCGCGCGACATCTGGGACCAGCACGAACGCCTCCTCCGCATCATCGCCGACGGCGACGCGGCGGGCGCGGAGCAGACGGCGCGGCGGCATGTCGCGCAGGCGTCGCGCTTCATGCTGAAGCGACTCGCGAACGGGCCCGATCGGAAGACGCCGGCGGCGCGCCCGGCCGGCCGGCGAGTCGCGGCGCATGCCGACGAAGGGACCTCGCGCCGTTCGGCGCGCTAGACGGCCGACGCCGCATGCTGCAGATCCTGCTCGTCACGTTCCCGTTCTTCGCCCTGGTGCTCTGCGGCTACCTGGCCGCGCGCGGCCGGTTGGTGCCGCTCGACGCGATCCCCGGGCTGAACGTCTTCGTCCTGTTCTTCGCGCTGCCCTGCATGCTGTACCGGTTCGCCGCCAACACGCCGATCGCGAGGCTGCTCGACTTCAGCGCGTTCGGCGTCTATCTCGCCTCTGGCCTGTTGCTGGTCGGCATCACGATCGCGACGACCCGGCGGGGGCGGATCGGCTGGAACGACGCGTCGTTCGGCGCGCTGGTGGCGGCGTTCCCGAACTCCGGCTTCATGGGAGTGCCGCTGCTGGTCAAGCTGCTCGGCGATCGCGTCGCGGCACCGGTGATCGTGACGCTCGCGGTCGACATGGTGATCACGTCGTCCCTTTGCGTCGCGTTGTCGCGTCTCGACGCGACCGACTCGCACGGGGCGCGACGGGCGGCGATCAACGCGATCAGGGGCGTCGCCGTCAACCCGCTGCCATGGGCAATCATCCTCGGCTACGTCAGCTCGGCCTCGGGCCAGAAGCTGCCGGGGCCCGCGATGACCGTCGTGTCGATGCTCGCGGACGCCGCGTCGCCGACCGCGCTGTTCACGATCGGCGCGGTCCTCGCGCGGCCGCAGCCGGTCGCGTCCGCGGAGCGGACCGGCCGGCGAAGCGACGTGCTGCAGGTGGTGGCGTACAAGCTCGTCGCGCACCCGCTGCTGCTGCTCGCGGTCGGCAGCAGCGCCGTGGCCGCCGGGCTGCCGCTCGACCGCTTCGTGCTGACGGTGCTGACGCTGGTCGCGGCGTTGCCGAGCGCGAGCAACGTGCCGATGCTGGCCGAGCGCTTCGGCGCGGACACCGGCCGTGTCGCCCGCGTCGTGCTGCTGTCGACCGCCCTCGCCTTCGCGACGTTCTCGATGGCGGTCGCGCTCGCGATGCGCTTCGGCTGACGCTCAGTACTGCCAGAAGATGCGCTGCAGTTCCTTCGGATCGGCGGTCTTCGTCAGCGCGACCGCGGCGAGGATCTTCGCCTTCTGCGGATTGAGGTCATGGGCGACGACCCAGTCGTACTTGTCGTCGGGCTGCTCGGCGTTCCGCAGCACGAAGCCGTCGGGGACGCGCGCCGAGCGGATGATCTGGATGCCCGAGGCCCGCAGTTTCTTCAGCGTGTCGACCTCGTAGTCGGGCACCGAGCCGTTGCCGGTGCCCGCGTGGACGATGGCCTTCGCGCCCGCCCTGCCGGCGGCTTCCGCCATCGCGGTGCCCATCTCGCCGGAGCCGTAGACGATCAGCACGGTCGGCAGCGCGGCGATCGTCTCGATATCGAACTCGCTGTTCATCGTGTGCCGCTTGACCGGCGCCCGGAACCAGTACGTCTTGCCTTCGACGACCGACCCGAGCGCGCCCCACTGGCTGCCGAACGCGTTCGTCTTGATGTTGATGCGCTTGCCGGAGTCGCGCCCCGACAGGATGTCGTCGTTCATCACGATCAGCACGCCCTTGCCGGCAGAGCTCCTGTCGGCCGCGACGGCGACCGCGTCGTAGAGGTTCAGCGTGCCGTCGGCCGACATCGCGGTGCCGGGCCGCATCGACCCGACGACGACGATCGGCTTGTCGGTGTGGACCGTGAGCGTCAGGAAGAACGACGTCTCCTCGATCGTATCGGTGCCGTGCGTGACGACGATGCCATCGACGCCGGGATCCTTCGCCAGCGCCGCGACGCGCTTCGCGAGCGTGATCAGCTTGTCGTTCGTGAAGCTTTCCGACGCGATCTGGAACACCTGCTCGCCGCGGACGTTCGCGATGTCCGCGAGCTCCGGCACGCCGGCGATCAGCTTGTCGATCGGTACCTTCGCGGCCTGGTAAGTCGCGCTGTTCGCGGCGCTCGCGCCCGCGCCGGCGATCGTGCCGCCGGTGGCGAGGATCACGACGTTCGACTTGGCGGCGGGCGTCGTCGACGCGGCGGGCGTGGTTGCCGGCATCGTGGCGGTCTGCGCGGAAGCGACGCCGAAGGCGCAGAAGCAGACGACGGCGGCGATGCCGCGGAGCAGGGAATGCGATGGGGTCATGAAGGAGGGTCCGTGGAGGTTCGGTGGATGGCGATGCAGGAGCGCAGCGTGCATCGGGCCATCGATTCTGGCGTAGCCCCGGCTGCCGATCGACCCGATGCCTCGGGACGCACGGCATCGCGACCAGCCACGCTTCGAGAGGCGCAGCGGCGGCGGCCGACGCGCTATTGCTCTCGCGGTTTTGCGCGAGCGAACGCCCGCGTTGGCGATGCCTCGAGCGTCGACAGCACCGCGGCCGGGTCGACCTGCGCGCGGTAGTCGAAGTAGAGCGCGGGGCGCACGCCGGCGAAGTGTCGTGCCACGCTCTCGTCCGGCACGACGAGGCGCGGCGCGTCCCACTCCTCCGCCATCACGGCGATCGCCTTCCGGCCGTTGCCCGACGACTCGATCACCCAGGTCGCCTGTCCGCCGCGGATCGACGGCAGGTAGCGATCGTCCCGAAGCTGCTTCAACAACAGCGACAGTCGCAGGTCGGGACGAACCGTCCTGACCACCACGTGCCCGTCGTCGTCGCCGGCATGGACGCTGCCCCGATCGATCGCGATCGCGAAGGTCGCCGCATCGACGCCGTCGTCCGCCACCGACGGTTCGGTCGTACGGCGGCGACGAAGCGACCCGCCGATCAGCCAGCCGATGCAGAACAGCGCCACGCACGGCATCGCCGCGAAGACGAGCATCAGGCCGAGGCCGAACATCCATCCGAGCGTGTTGCTGTCGAACAGCTTGGCGAGCAGGATCAACGCGGTCAGCACCGCCGCGATCGACCCGGCGATCGAAGCGGTGATCCGCGAGGCCCGCGCACGACCGCACGCGGCCGCGGCCCGCGGCGCGCGCCAGACGCCGACGCAGAACCCGGCGCAGAACGGCACCAGGACGTAGACCAGCAGTCGGGCGTTCATCGCGGCTCGGCGGGCGTCACGGCGTCGCGAGGCCATCGATGCGGTCGAGCCGCACGATGATCCGGCCCCACTGCTGGTTGCGGAGCTCGACCCACTGGCCCGGC
Source organism: uncultured Burkholderiaceae bacterium (assembly GCA_964242935.1). Classification (GTDB taxonomy): domain Bacteria; phylum Pseudomonadota; class Gammaproteobacteria; order Burkholderiales; family Burkholderiaceae_D; genus CAHJXF01. The sequence continues at coordinate 9,666 of CAXTDA010000047.1, forward strand.
TCGACGCGCGTCACGGCACCGACGATGGTTTGCCCGCCGACGTACAGCGTGATGCCGCGCTTGTCCTGCTGCGCGGCGGCCAGCGCCGACTCGATGCCGGGGCCTGCGTCGGCCGCGATGGCGGCGCCGGTGCAGAGGACGAGCGCGATGACGGACAGCGCGTGGCGTGCGGCCCGGCGCAAGGGTTGGGTCATGGGATTCCTGTCGGTGGTTGAGTGGAGACGATGACGATGGACGGCCATCGTTTCATCGACGCTTCACCGCGAGCCGGGTCGTGTTTCGTTCGTTGCGCCGGGGATCAACGCGCGGCGGCCGGTTGCACGTCGAGGCGGTGAGCCAGTTTCAGCAGGCCGTCCGGAAGCGCATGCCCCTTTGCGAGTTCCTCGGCCATCTGTTCGGACAGCTCACCGCGGACGTTGCGTCCGTCCGGCCGGGGGCGATCGATGTCGGTGCCGAGATCGATCAGGACGTCGACGAGGTCCCAGCGTTGGTAGATCGTGAAGAGGACGGCGATCGGGTCGTCGTAATACCGGACGTTCGGATCCAGGCCGTGCGCGGCCAGCAGTCGCAGCGCCTCGGGCGTCATCACCGGATACCAGGAGAACACCAGCGCCTGCTCGCCGGGCCGCCGCAGGTTCGGGTCGCCGCCGGCGTCGAGCAGCAGACGGAGCAGCGTGGTGTCGGGCCGCTTGACGGCGCGCTCGAGCCCCGAGTCCGGCCGTGCGCCGAGCGCCAGCAGCAACTTCACGACCGGTACTTCCGCCACGTCGGACGGCTGCGGAACGCCGATCGGGTCGCGGTCGATCGCGAGCCGCAGCAACGTCGTGTCGTGCTTGCCGACCGCGTTGACGTCGACGGTCGGGCCGATCCGCCGCATCGTCTCGAGATCCCGATCCACGACCGCGACGGCCATCGCGCGCATCGCGCTGCCGCTGAAATAGCCGGCACCGGTCCGGTTCGACTCGATCGCACGGTCGATGCGCAGGTCGTCGACCTGCACCCACACCCAGAACAGCGCCGGCAGCGCGACGATGATCAGCGCGAGGTAGCGCGCGAACGGCGCCCTGACGAACAGGAACAGCAGCACCGCGAGTGCCAAGACGCAGAACGGCACGATCACGAAGAAGAACAGGCCCATCTCGCGGCCGCCGTCCTGATGGCCCGCCTGACTGCCGAGGGTGGCGACCAGCATGACGGCGAGCGCCAGCGTGTCCAGCGCGGCGAGGGTCCAGAAGGCGGGCACGAGACGGGTCACGACGGGTCCTTCACGACGGGTGGCGAAGAAGGCTTCGGCACCCGTCTGCCGTATTGCCAGCGACCGGCGCGGTCGAATGCATCGACCTCGCCGACGAAGGACGTCTCGATGCGGAAGCTCGCGGCATCGGCGTCGGGCAGCGGCAGGCCGCGGTACCAGACGCGCGACGCGTCGGCGGCATAGCCGCGCCCGAGCACCCGCACCACGGCCGGATCGGCATCGCGCAGGAGACGGACGACCGGGCCGGGTCGTCCGCCCGGTCGGTCGATGTCGATGAAGCCGTACCAGACGTGCTGTCGATCGCGGACGTACGCCGCGTCGTCCGCATTGACGGTCGCGAAGGTCGCGCCGTCGCTGCCCGGGATCTCGGCGTGCACGTGGTAGCCGCGCTGCCGGTCGCGGCCGAAGCCCGCGTCCATCGGCTCGAAGCTCGACGGGTCGCGCACGTCGAACGGCACGCCCTCGTCGTAGACCCGCCGCGCGTCGCGGGCGTATCCGCGTCCGAGCACCCGATAGCTAACCGGGTCCGCGTCGGCGATGCGCGAGATGCGCACGCGGCGGATCGACCAGTACTCCTGGCCGCGTCGTTCGGTGTCGCACCAGTAGACCGCGCCGCGGTCGCGCGCCTCGTGCGCCGACAAGGCCTCGAAGCTCGGTCCGTGGCTGTCGTCGACGACGCTGCCGCGGTAGTAGCCGTGCAGTGCGTCGCGCGCGAACAGCCGGTCGATCGGCTCGAACGAAGCGGGCGCGAGCGGCGCGATCCGGTCGCCGTCGTGGGTCCAGTCGCCGTTGCGCTGGCGGTAGCCCGAGGCGTCGCAACCGGAGAGGCCGCAGACGAGGCCGAAAAGGAGGCCATGGAGCACGGCCCACCCGGTACGGACCCACGACGACGGCGCGTTCATCCGGCGCTCAGCGAACGACGACCGACGGGGCGGCGAGGCCGCTCCGCTCGAGCCACGCGAAGACCGAGTCGACCGTGACGGTGTCGATGCGATCGCTGAAGCGGCGCTCGCTCGGGTGGTCGTCGAACGCCACGTTCGCCGCGGTGGCGCGGGCCGCGAGACGCGACAGCGGTCCGAGCGCGAGCGTCGTCGGCTCGTAGCCCTTCAGCTGCATCCACGCCTGCGCCTGGCGGCGGCTCGATACGCCGGGATCGGCCGCGAGCGCGAGCGTCTCGACGGCCCACTGATTGCTCTGCTGGTAGGTCTGGGCCCACGCGTACGCGACCATGCTGTACCGCGGCTCGTTCAACCGTGCGATTCCCTCGTCGTCCTTCAGCAGCGGCAGCAGCCTGGCCTGGAGGTCGGCGGACAACACGACGAAGGCCGCGTCGTAACGGTCGGGACGATCGAGGAAGAATTCGCCGAGACCCTGGCGATACAGCGCCGAGGCGGCGGTGCCGCAGTGGTTCAGCTTGTGGAGCACGCGCCACGCGGGGCGGCCGTCGACCGTCTCGCGATACGCGAAGCCGAGGTGCGAATAGCGCAGCCCGTAGCGCGTCAGGTCCTGCCCCGCGCGCGCCAGCAGCACCACGTCGGCGTGCGACGCGTCGAGCGCCTCTGCCGTCCTTGCGGCGAGCGACAGGCCATCGACGACGCTCTGCGGATCGGCCGCCGTCTCGTGGCAGGCCTGCCCGGCGACCGCCTCGGCGCCGGCGAGTGCGATGACGAGCGGTGCGACGCGCAACGCGGCACGAACGCTCGACCAGACGATCATCGCGTCACCCGTTCGCTGTAGAGCAGCGACGCGCCGACCTCGTTCGGGATGCACGCGATCGCCTTGCCGGCGGCCGACAGGACCCACCCGACGCTCATCGCGGTGACCTCGACCGTCGTCCCGACGGCCACGCTGGCGTTGCCGGCGAGCCGGAGCGTGGCACGTGCCCCGTCCGACGCGCGTTCGAGGACCCACACCGTCGCGTTGCCCGAGGCCTGCACGCCGACCACCGACAGGCGCGCGCCGGATGCGATCAGCGCGACCGGCGCCGCGGAGACCACCGCGATCGGTAGCAGCGACAGCGCGCTGGCCTCGGACCCCGCGGCGCGGACCTCGCCCGTCGCCGTCGCGGCGACCAGGACGAACAGGAAACCGGCGCCGGAGCGCCGCAGGAAAGCTGGAACCATGATGTCGACCTCTTCGTTTGGTCCGGGACCCGATGTCCGGATGCGACGAGGTTGATCGACTCGCGTTGCAACGGGGCTTCCGCCGCGCGCGTGCTGTGTTTCGATTGTTGCGGCGCGGACTACTCGCCGAGCGCCGCCCGGACGACGCCGTCGTCGCCCATCGCGCGACCGAGCTCGTGCAGCTCGGCGTACGCCGCGAGGCCGAGCGCGGTCGTCAGCCGCGCTTCGAGGGCCCGGGTCGAACGCGCGACGTACGCGCCCGGCGCCACTGCGTTGCCGTCGGCCAGCGCCGCGGCGTGACGGCCGAGCACCTGCGCGGCCGCTGCGTCGCGTCCGTCGCGGCTCGCGAACCAGCCGATCGCCACGTGCGCCATCCACGTGTTGCCGCTGCCGTCGAGAACCCGCAACGTCTCCAACAACGCTTGCCGCGCGTCGTCGACGTCGCCGCTCTCGGCCAGCATCGTGGTCCACAACGCGAGGAACGCCGGGTACTGCCTGAGACGCCCCGCGCGCCGGATCGCGTCGAGCGCCTCGCGGCCGGCGGCGAGCGCGAGGTCGACGTGGCCGACGTCGTGCTCGGCCAGCATCAGTCCCTGCGCGGCGACCCAGCCTTCGGCCACGGCGCCCGCGGTGCCGCAGAGCGCGAGCTCGGTCCGGCACGACGCGAGGTAGGCCTCCGCGTGGCCGGCGACCCGGAGCTCGTAGCTGCGGACGCTCCGCAGGAAGCGCTTCAGCTGCAGCGACCAGCCCGGGTCCTCGAGCCGCCGCATGCGCTCGAGCAACGCGTCGCGGTCGAACGCGATGTGTGCCCGGAGCTGCAGCTGGAACAGCAGGTGCAGCGCGAAGTACGCGCGCGGGGCATCGCCGTGCGCCTCGAACGCGTCGATCGCGTCGACCAGCGGGCCCAGCACCTCGGTTGGCGCGTACGCGTTGACGTAGAGGGCCAGCGTCGCGACGGCGAGATCGAAGCGGGTTCGCAGCGTCGGGTCGGCCGGCGGCGCCGTACGCGGCCTCGCGGCCTCGGCCCAGCGCCGCCCTTCGACACCGAGCCCGGCGCGGGTCCACAGCATGCTCGAATGGGCGACCAGCGCGACCAGCGCGTCGGGGTCGCGATGCGCGGCCGCCCGGCGCAACGCGGCGCGCAGGTTGTCGATCTCGACCAGATGACGGGCGACCCAGGCGAGCCCCGGGTCGGCGAGCGATGCGGGATCGGCGGCGGTCCAGTGGGCGCCCGCCGCCTGCAGGTGCCGGTCGCGCGTGCCGGCGTCTTAGCCGGCCGCGGCGAGTTGTTCGAGCGCGTACGCGCGCAGGCTCTCAAGCAGCCGGAAGCGCGGTGCGCGGCCCGCGTCGAGCGACTCGAGCAGCGACTTGTCGACGAGCGCGCCGAGCGCGTCGACGACCCGCCACGCGTCGACGTCGCCGTCGGCGCACACCACGCGTGCGGCATCGAGCGTGAAGCCGCCCTCGAAGACGCCGAGGCGACGGAACACCGTCTGCTGCGTCCTGTCGAGCAGCCCGTAGCTCCATTCGATCGCGTTTCGCAACGTGCGCTGGCGCGGCGCAGCGTCGCGGGCACCGTGGGTCAGCCATCGCAGGCGTGTGTCGTCGGCACCGATCAACAGGTCCGCGATGCCGTGGACGCCGAGCAGCGGCACGCGCGCCGCCGCGAGCTCGATCGCGAGCGGCATGCCGTCGAGCGCCCGACAGATCGCCGCGACCGCCTGCTGCTGGGCCGGCGCGAGCACGAAGCCCGGGAGGCGCGCGGCGACGCGCTCGACGAAGAGCTGCACGGCGCTGCTCTCCATCAGGCGCCCGCCGCCGGCGTCGTCCGCATCGGGCAGCGACAACGGCGCCAGTCGATACACCTGCTCGTCGCCGATGCGAAGCGGCTCCTGGCTCGTCACGACGATGCGAAGCGACGGCGCGTCCGCGAGCAACGCACCGACCAGCGCCGCGACCGGCTCGAGGAGGTGCTCCGCGTTGTCGAGAATCAGCACGATCTGCAGCGGCCGGAGTGCACGGCCGAGCGCCGCGGCGTCGCGGCCGGCCGTCGCGTCGAGCCGCAGCAACTGCGCGAGCATCGAG
>CAXTDA010000048.1:0-15029 GCA_964242935.1 uncultured Burkholderiaceae bacterium
TCGATGCAGGACAGCGTGCTGAACCTGTGCCGCGTCAAGCTGCGCGACCAGCAGCGCCTCGATCGCCTCGGCTACCTCGAGGAGTATCCGCAATATCCGCACGGCACCTTCAGTGACGTCGTGCCGCGCGGCGGCAACGCCGGCGGCGGTGGGCAGCCGGGCTGGGTGCTGAAGTGCAAGGGCTGGGAGACCGATCCGAACGCGTACATCTACTTCACGGTGCAGGGCCACGCATGGGCGCCGATCTGCGACGCGATCGGCAAGCCGGAATGGAAGACGGACCCGGCGTACACGACGGCGAAGGCGCGGCAGCCGCACATCATGGACATCTTCGCGACGATCGAGGCCTGGCTCGCCGACAAGACGAAGTTCGAGGCGGTCGACATCCTGCGGAAGTTCGACATCCCGTGCTCGCCGGTCCTGACGATGAAGGAACTCGCGAACGACCCATCGCTTCGCGAGAGCGGCACGATCACCGAGGTGCCGCACAAGGAGCGGGGGACGTACCTCACGGTGGGCAGCCCGATCAAGTTCTCGGGGATGAAGCCGGTGATCACCGGTTCGCCGCTGCTCGGCGAGCACACCGACGACGTGCTGGTCGAGCTCGGCTACTCGAAGGAGCAGATCGACAAGCTGCACACCGCGGAAGCGGTCTGACGTCGCACGACGCGTCGGGGACGTCGCGGAACTGCGGTTCCGGGCGTCCCCGATTCACGAGCGGAAGCGACATGACGAGGAGAGACCCATCGTGAATTCGGAGATCGATTGTCGTGCGCTGGTCGCGTCGGTCGGCGATGCCGTCATCGCCGCTGATGCGGCGGGCGCGATCGTCCTGTGGAATCCGGGGGCAGAGCGGATGTTCGGCTACACGGAGGAGGAGGCGCTCGGGCGTTCGCTCGACCTGATCACGCCGGAGCGGTTGCGTCAGCGGCACTGGGACGGCTATCACAAGTCGATGGCGACGGGCACGACGCGCTACGGCAACGACGTGTTGCGCGTGCCGGCCGTCCACAAGGACGGGCGGGCGATGTCGATCGCGTTCACGGTCGCCATGCTGTTCACGCCCGAAGAAAAGGTCGGTTCGATCGTCGCGATCATCCGCGACGAGACGACCCGGTTCAACGAAGATCGCGCGCTGCGGAAGCGCCTCGCGGAAGCCGAGGCGAAGGCCGCTTCGGCGACGACGGCAGAGACGGAGAGAAGATGAGCAAGGCACTCGAGGGCTATCGCATTCTCGACTTCACGCACGTGCAGTCCGGTCCCACCTGCACGCAGCTGCTGGCGTGGTTCGGCGCGGACGTCATCAAGGTCGAGCGGGCCGGCGAGGGGGACGCGACGCGCGGTCAGCTGCGCGACCTGCCGGAGGCGGACAGCCTGTACTTCACGATGCTGAACCACAACAAGCGCTCGATCACGATCGACACGAAGAAGCCGAAGGGAAAGGAAGTGCTCGAGGCGCTGATCAAGCGCTGCGACGTGCTCGTCGAGAACTTCGCACCGGGCGCGCTCGACCGCATGGGCTTCACGTGGGAGCGCATCAACGAGCTGAACCCCCGCATGGTCGTCGCGTCGGTCAAGGGATTCGGGCCGGGCAAGTACCAGGACTGCAAGGTCTACGAGAACGTCGCGCAGTGCGCGGGCGGGTCGGCGTCGACCACCGGCTTCGACGACGGGCCGCCGATGGTGACCGGCGCGCAGATCGGCGACAGCGGCACCGGCCTGCACCTCGCGCTCGGCATCCTCGCCGCGCTGCTGCAGCGGCACGAGACGGGTCGCGGCCAGAAGGTGCTCGCGCCGATGCAGGACGCCGTGCTGAACCTGTGTCGCGTGAAGCTGCGCGACCAGCAGCGTCTCGAGCGCACGCGGACGCTGCACGAGTTTCCGCAGTATCCCGACGGCAAGTTCGGCGACTCGGTGCCGCGTGCCGGGAACGCGTCGGGCGGCGGGCAGCCGGGTTCCATCCTGCGATGCAAGGGGTGGGAGACGGACCCCAACGCGTACATCTACTTCATCACGCAGGGCGCGGTCTGGCCCGCGGTCTGCAAGGTCATCGGCGAAGAGGGCTGGATCACCGACGAGGCCTTCGCGACGCCCGCCGCGCGGCTGTTGCACCTGAAGCCGATCTTCGCGCGCATCGAGAAGTGGACGATGACGAAGGACAAGTTCGAGGCGATGGACATCCTGAACGAGTACGACATCCCGTGCGGCCCGATCCTGTCGATGAAGGAGCTCGCGTACGAGCCGTCGCTCCGGGCGAGCGGCACGGTCGTCGAGGTGGACCATCCGGTGCGCGGCAAGTACCTGACGGTCGGCAATCCGATCAAGCTGTCCGACAGCCCGACCGACGTGACGCGCTCGCCGCTGCTCGGCGAACACACCGAGGAAGTCCTCGGCGAGCTCGGCTACGGGGCGGCGCAGATCCACGAGCTCCGCGAGGCGCGCGTCATTTGAGCGGCAACGAGGCGCGCTGCTGCTGCCGTCCCCGATGTATTACCGTTCAGCAATGGTTTGGCAAGAATAGTTTGACTGTCATTGATCGTTCGCCCGTTCGACAATCACCTCGTCGATGCCCGCTGGCACCGACCGACGACGGGGAGAGCGGACATGGCACGAGGACTGGCAATCGAAGCGCGGGACGAAGGGCACGAGATGGAGCGGCACCGCTACAACGTCGCGTTCGGCGAACTCGGGCTCGCATGGTTCTGGGACGAACGGACCTACGCGGAACTGCAGTCGACGATCCACGCGGACCGCAGTCCGGTCCATGTGTACGTCGAGCGGCACATGCCGCATCTGCTCCGCGCGTACGACCCGAACTTCCTCGTCGATGCGGTCGAGGGCAAGAAGCTGCAGCTCGATGCCGAGCTGAACGATTGATGATCGACCGCGCCCTGCGCGACGTGAAGAGGACCCGATGACCGAAGGCAAGCGCTGGATCCGATTCGCGCACGGCGGCAGCACCGGCTTCGGGACGCTGGACGGGGACCGTATCGATCGCTACCGCGGCGATCTGTTCGATTCGCCCGAGCCGACCGGCGACAGCGTCGCGCTCGCGGACGTGAAGGTGCTGCGACCCGTCACGCCGACCAAGGTGATCGCGCTCTGGAACAACTTCGCGGCGCTCGGCGCGAAGCTCGGGCTCGCGGTACCCGCAGAGCCGCTCTACCTGCTGAAGGCGCCGAACTCGTTCGCCGACCCGGGCGACGTGATCCGCAACCCGCGGTGCGGCGGGAAGGTGGTGTTCGAAGGCGAGCTCGGAATCGTCATCGGCCGGACCGCGACCGCGGTCGGCGAGGCGGAGGCGCTCGACCATGTGTTCGGCTACACCTGCGCGAACGACGTGACGCACGCCGACATCCTCAACCGCGACGCGTCGTTCACGCAGTGGGTGCGCGCGAAGGGCTTCGACACGTTCCTTCCGCTCGGTCCCGTGGTCGCGACCGGTCTCGACCCGACGACGCTGGTCGTGAGGACGATCCTGAACGGCGACGTCCGCCAGGACTACCCGATCAGCGACATGCGCATGCCGGTGCAACGCCTGGTCAGCCTGATCTCGGCCGACATGACGCTGTATCCCGGCGACGTGATCCTGTGCGGCACGTCGATCGGCGTCGGATCGATGAAGCCGGGCAGCGACGTGTCGGTCACGATCGACGGGATCGGGACGCTCGACAACCGCTTCGAATGACGCAACACCGAACATCAGGGACAGGGAGAACGACATGAGAGTGGCCATCATCGGCGCCGGTGCGATCGGCGGGCTCGTGGGTGCACGGCTCGCGCTCGCGGGCGAGGACGTGACGTTCATGGTGCGCGGCGCGAACCTGACCGCGATCCGCTCGCGCGGCATCAAGCTGATCGAGAACGACGATCGCGAGCAGGTCGCGACCGACGTGCAGGCGACCGACGACTACGACGCCGCGGGTCCGCAGGACCTCGTGATCCTCGCGATGAAGGCGCATCAGGTCGAGGCGGTCGCGCACAACGTGCCGAAGCTGTTCGGGCCGGAGACGTCCGTCGTGACGATGCAGAACGGCATCCCGTACTGGTACTTCCACGAGCACGGCGGGTCGCTCGCGGGAACGAGCCTCGACAGCGTCGATCCGGGCGGCACCGTCGGCCGCTTCATCCCCGCGAGCCGGGTGATCGGCTGCGTGGTCTATCCGGCGTCCGATCTGCTCGCCCCGGGCGTCATCAGGCATTGCGAGGGCGATCGCTTCCCGCTCGGCGAGCTGGACGGCTCGTCGAGCGAGCGCGTCGTGCGCATCTCCGAAAGCTTCACGGCGGCCGGCTTCAAGTCGCCGGTGCTCGACAACATCCGCGCCGAGATCTGGCTGAAGCTGTGGGGCAACCTGACGTTCAATCCGATCAGCGCGCTCAGCCACTCGACCCTGGTCGACATCTGCCAGTACCCGCTCACGCGCGAGCTCGCCGCGTCGATGATGCGCGAGGCGCAGGTCGTCGCGAACAAGCTCGGAATCGAGTTCCGCGTGACGCTCGACAAGCGCATCGCCGGCGCCGAGAAGGTCGGCAAGCACAAGACGTCGATGCTGCAGGACATCGAGGCGGGGCGCGCGCCGGAGATCGACGCGCTGGTCGGCAGCGTCGTCGAACTCGGTCGCCTGACCGACACGCCGACGCCGCACATCGACACCGTCTATGCGCTCGTCAAGCTGCTCAGTGAACGCATGGGTGAGCAGAGCGGCCAGGTGCGGCTGCAGGAGCTGGCGAAGGCCGCCTAGGACACCGGGACAGGAGACGAAACGCGTGAACCCGATGAAGCGCGCGCGGCGCGCCCGCATCGTCGCGACGCTCGGCCCGGCGACTTCCGGCGAGGCGCCGATCCGCGCGCTGTTCGAGACCGGCGTCGACGTCTTCCGGCTCAACTTCAGCCACGGCTCGCATGCGGACCATGCGCAGCGCGTGAAGAGCATCCGCCGCCTCGAGGCCGACGTCGGACGGCCGATCGGCATCCTGCTCGACCTGCAGGGCCCGAAGCTCCGGCTCGGCACGTTCGTCGACGGCACGGCGTTGCTCCGGGCCGGCGCGCCGTTCCGTCTCGACCTCGATCCGAAGCCGGGCGACGCGCGGCGCGCGCCGCTGCTGCATCCGGAAATCTTCGCGGCGCTCGAACCGGGCACCGAGCTGCTGCTCGACGACGGCAAGCTGCGCCTGCGCGTCAACGCGTGCCGACCCGACAGTGCAGAGACCACCGTCGTGGTCGGCGGGCCGATCTCGAACCGGAAGGGCGTCAACGTCCCGAGCGCGGTCCTGCCGATCTCGCCGCTGACGGCGAAGGACCGCGAGGATCTCGCGTTCGGCCTCGACCTCGGCGTCGACTGGGTCGCGCTGTCGTTCGTGCAGCGGCCCGAGGACATCGTCGAGGCGCGCGCGCTGATCGGCGACCGCGCATGGATCATGGCCAAGCTCGAGAAGCCGGCCGCGATCCACGACCTCGACGCGATCGTCGCGTTGGCCGACGGCGTGATGGTGGCGCGCGGCGACCTCGGGGTGGAGCTGCCGCCCGAGGAGGTTCCGGAGCTGCAGCGCCTGATCGTGCGGACCTGCCGGAAGGCGGGGAAGCCGGTCGTCGTCGCGACGCAGATGCTCGAGTCGATGATCCACGCGCCGGTGCCGACGCGTGCGGAGGTCTCCGACATCGCGACCGCGATCTACGACGGCGTCGACGCGGTGATGCTGTCGGCCGAGTCGGCGTCGGGCAGCTATCCGATGGAGGCGGTCGAGATGATGAACCGGATCATCACGCGCGTCGAGTCGTCCGCGTCGTACCGGCCCGGCATCGACGCGTCGCACACGCCGGCGCGGGCCACCGCGGCCGATGCGGTGTGCGGGGCGCTCCGACTCGTTGCAGCCACCATTCTTCCGGCCGCGACGATCACGTACACGTCGTCGGGCTTCACGAGTCTTCGCGCCGCGCGCGAGCGGCCGGCCGCTCCGATCCTGAGCCTGACGCCCGAGGCCCGGACGGCGCGCCGTCTCGCGATGGCGTGGGGCGTGCATGCCGTGCTCGTCGACCAGATCCAGGACGTCGGCGACATGATCGAGCGCGCGGTCCACACGGTCGTCACCGAGGGCTTCGCCGGCCCGGGCGACGACGTGGTGATCGTCGCCGGCGTGCCGTTCGGCGAGGCGGGGACGACGAACCTCCTCCACGTCTCGCGGATCACGGAAGCGGCGCCGACGCTCGACTGACGCGCCACCGCACTCGATGAAGCACGCGACGCTGCGGCAGCTGAAGGTCTTCGAGGCCGTCGCTCGGCACCTCAGCTTCTCGCGCGCCGCGGAGGAGCTGCATCTGACGCAGCCGGCGGTCTCGACGCAGGTCAAGAAGCTCGAGGACCGCGCCGGTCTCGCGCTGTTCGAGCAGTTCGGGAAGAAGATCTACCTGACGCCGGCCGGCGCCGACCTGCTCGACATCGGCCGCGGCATCATCCAGCAGTTCGAGGCGGCCGAACACGCGATGACGAAGTTCAAGGGCATCGCCGGCGGCAAGCTCAACGTCGCGGTGATCAGTGCCGGCGACTACTTCTTTCCGCGCCTCCTGGTCGAGTTCATCGGCCGGCACAAGGGCGTCGTGCTCAACTTCACGGTCCACAACCGCGAAGAGCTGCTGTCGCACCTCGCGTCGAACCTGACCGACCTCGCGGTGATGGTCCGGCCGCCGCCGGGGCCGGAGGTCGTGAGCGAAGCCTTCGCGCCGCATCCGTACGTGATCGTCGCGGCGCCGGGACATCCGCTGGTCGGGAAGACATCGATCAGCCGCGACCGCCTGATGCAGGAGCCGTTCGTGGTTCGCGAGCGCGGGTCCGACACGTGGCACTCGATGGAAGAAGGCCTCGGCGACGATCTCGCGCGCATCCAGATCGCCATCGAGATCAAGAGCACCGAGACGATCAAGCAGGCCGTGATGGCCGGCATGGGGATCGGCTTCCTGTCCGCACATACGATCGACCAGGAGCTGCGGACCGGCAGCCTGAAGGTGCTCGACGTCGCCGGCTTCCCGTTGATGCTCCACTGGTACGTGGTCCATCGGCGCCACAAGCGCCTCGCGCCGGTCGCTCAGGCGTTCAAGGATTTCCTGTCGAATGAAAGCGCGGCGCTGATCGCGCAGATGATGCCGTCGTCCGCCGGCCTGGCCGGACCGGCGCGTGAGATGGGTCATCCGGGGCGCTGACCCGGAACAAGGATTCGATCGATGCAGGCAACGCTACGGTTGTCCTCCCTGCTGGTCGAGTCGCAGCGTGGTCCGCGCGGCAACGTCCTTCACCCACGGCTGCTCGAGCCAGTGCCGTGATGCGAACGCCAGGATGTCACCCTTGTGTTCCAGCGACGCGCCGATCATGTCCAGTCCATCGATGAACATCTTGCGATGACGAGGACTCATGACGAACGGGAAGCTGTGGCCGGGCGTCTTCACGATCATCGTTGCCAGATCGACCTCGATCCGTAGCGGCTTCTCACCGTGCCCCGCCTCCGTCAGCAACGCCTGGATGTGGTCTTCGGGAAGCAGAACCGCCAAGAGGCGATTGTTCATCGCGTTGGAATAGAAGTTCTCGCCGAACGCGGAGGCGATCACTGCCTGGATACCGAACTGCTGGAGACCCCACACCGCGTGCTCCCGGCTGGAGCCACACCCGAAGTTCGGTCCGGCGACCAGGACCCGGACACCCGCGAACTCGGGCCGATTCAGGACGAAGTCCTCCTTCACTTCGCCCTCGCCGGTGAACCGCAGATCCCACAGCAACCCTCGATCGAGGCCCGCCTTGTCGATGCCATGGAGAAACTGCTTCGGCATGATCTGGTCCGTGTCGAGGTTGGCAGTGTCGATCGAAGCCGCGATGCCTTCGATGCGGTGGTTGGATTCGGTCATCGGTTGCTCCATCAGTTCGTCTGCATCATGCGGCGAACGTCGGTGAGGCGCCTTCGTCGCTGTACAGGGTGGCCCAGTGCGCCAGCGCCATTTCACGCGTCGTTCCGACGACGTCGGGGGCCCGAGCGAGCACGTAGTCGATGGCTTTCCGGTCGGGGGCGATCAACGCGCCGCGTGCACCTGCCTCGACCGCCATGTTGCAGAGCGTGAATCGCGCTTCGATCGAGAGCGCGTCGATCGCCGAGCCGCAGAACTCCACCGCATGTCCCCGTGCGCCTCGCGCACTGATGCGGCCGCGCGACGCGGTCGGCGAAGCCCTGCCGTGCGGTCACTACATCGCGGAAGAAGCGCCCGAGATCATGCTGGCGCGCGTTGCGTCCTTCTTCTCCAGGGACGTTTGAACGAGCGGACGGTGTCGAGCCGAGCCGCTCGACCGCCGCTTCAGCTCTCCGTTGCGCCGTCCCACGCATGGCGCTCTTCGGCCGAACGCGGATCGTTCGCTTCGAGCGGCTGCGCCGCCGGCAGGATCGAGTAGCGCGCCAGCGCCTCGGCCACGATCGGCATGACGCCGGCGTTGTCGGTGTCCTGACAATGCGCGACGAGCTGCTCGCGCATCCGCGGCGCCCAGAACATGCGGATGTGGTCCGAGATGCCGTGCAGCGACTCTTCGCGATCGGGCATCGCGTCGAAGAAGCCGCCGATGCTGTTGGCCATGCCCACCAGGTAGTCGACGTTCACTTGGCCATCGCCGTTTCTTGCTCGGCAGGCGCCTGCGCCTGTGCGAGCAGCCCGAGCTGCTCCTTGTTGAACGCGGCGTAGCCCTTCTGCCACTCGCTCGGCTGCTGCACCGGCATCACCTGCACCGCGGTCACCTTGTATTCCGGGCAGTTGGTGGCCCAGTCCGAGTTGTCGGTCGTGATCACGTTCGCGCCCGACTCCGGGAAGTGGAAGGTCGTGAAGACGACGCCGGGCTGCATGCGCTCGGCGATCACCGCGCGCAGCACGGTCTGCCCGGCCCGGCTCTCGATGCCGACCCAGTCGTCGTTCTTGATGCCGCGTTCGGCCGCGTCGTGCGGATGGATCTCGAGCCGGTCCTCGTCGTGGAACACGTTGTTCGGCGTGCGGCGCGTCTGCGCGCCGACGTTGTACTGCGACAGGATGCGGCCGGTCGTCAGCAGCAGCGGGAAGCGGCGCGTGACCTTCTCGTCGGTCGGCACGTATTGCGTGACGATGAAGCGGCCCTTTCCCCGCACGAAGTGGTCGACGTGCATCGTCGTCGTCCCGCCGTCTTCGGTCTCGTCGTTGCACGGCCACTGCACGCTGCCGAGGCGGTCGATCTTCGCGTAGCTGACGCCCTTGAAGGTCGGCGTCAGCGAGGCGACCTCGGCCATCACCTGCTCGGGATGCGTGTAATGCATCGGATAGCCGAGCGCGTTCGACAGCTTGACCGTCACCTCCCAGTCGGCGAGACCGGGGAGCGGCGGCATGACCTGGCGGATCCGCGAGATGCGGCGCTCGGCGTTCGTGAACGTGCCGTCCTTCTCGAGGAACGACGTGCCGGGCAGGAAGACGTGCGCGTACTTGGCCGTCTCGTTCAGGAAGATGTCCTGCACGACCACGCACTCCATCGCCATCAGCGCATCGGCGACGTGCTGCGTGTTCGGGTCGGACTGGACGATGTCCTCGCCCTGGCAATACAGCCCCATGAAGGTCCCGTCGTGCGCGGCCTCGAACATGTTCGGGATGCGCAGGCCCGGCTCGGGGCTCAGCGTGACGCCCCACGCCTCGTCGAATTGCGCGCGGATCGTGGTGTCCGAGATGTGCCGGTAGCCGGGCAGTTCGTGCGGGAAAGAGCCCATGTCGCAGCTGCCCTGCACGTTGTTCTGGCCGCGGAGCGGGTTGACGCCGACGCCTTCGCGGCCGACGTTGCCGGTGGCCATCGCAAGGTTCGCGATCCCCATCACCATCGTCGAGCCCTGTGCGTGCTCGGTGACGCCCAGGCCGTAGTAGATCGCGCCGTTCGGGCCGGCCGCGTAGAGCCGCGCCGCCGAGCGCAGGTCGGCCGACGGCACGCCGGTGCGCGCCTCGGTCGCTTCCGGCGAGTTCTCGGGCTGTGCGACGAACGCCTTCCACTCGTTGTAGCTCTTCTCGTCGCAGCGCTCGGCGATATAGCCCTCGGCGAGCAGGTTCTCGGTGACGATCACGTGCGCCATAGCGGTGATGATCGCGACGTTGGTGCCCGGCCGCAGCGCCAGGTGGTAGTCGGCCTTGATGTGCGGCCCGTCGACGATCTCGGTCTTCCGCGGGTCGACCACGATCAGCCGCGCGCCCTCGCGGATGCGCCGCTTCATCCGCGACGCGAACACCGGGTGCGCGTCGGTCGGGTTGGCGCCGATGACCATGATCACATCGGCCTTGTCGACCGACGCGAAGGTCTGCGTGCCGGCCGACGTGCCGAAGGTCTGGCCGAGCCCGTAGCCGGTCGGCGAATGGCAGACGCGTGCGCAGGTGTCGACGTTGTTGTTGCCGAACGCGGTGCGGACCAGCTTCTGGACGAGGTACGCCTCCTCGTTCGTGCAACGCGACGACGTGATGCCGCCGACCGAGTCACGGCCGTACTTCGCCTGCAGGCGCTTGAATTCGCTCGCGGCGTAGTCGATCGCCTCGTCCCAGCTCACCTCGCGCCACGCGTCGCTGATCTTGTTGCGGATCATCGGCTTCGTGATGCGGTCGGCGTGGGTCGCGTAGCCCCACGCGAAGCGGCCCTTGACGCAGCTGTGCCCCTCGTTCGCCTTGCCGTCCTTCCACGGCGTCATGCGGACGACCTCGTTGCCCTTCATCTCGGCCTTGAAGCCGCAGCCGACTCCGCAGTAAGCGCACGTCGTGATGATGCTGTGCTCGGGCTGGCCGAGCCAGATGACGCTCTTCTCCTGCAGCGTCGCGGTCGGGCAGGCCTCGACGCAGGCGCCGCAGCTCACGCACTCGCTTTCCATGAACGGCTGGCTCTGGCTCGGCGACACGCGGCTGTCGAAGCCGCGGCCGCTGATCGTCAGCGCGAACGTGCCCTGCGTCTCCTCGCACGCGCGCACGCAGCGGTTGCAGACGATGCACTTGCTCGGGTCGTACGTGAAGTACGGGTTCGACTCGTCCTTCGCGTCGTCGAGGTGGTGCGCGCCGGCCGCGGCACCGACGCCGTAGCGCACATTGCGGAGGCCCGTGACGCCGGCCATGTCCTGCAGCTCGCAGTCGCCGTTGGCGCTGCAGGTCAGGCAGTCGAGCGGATGGTCGCTGATGTAGAGCTCCATCACGCCCTTCCGCAGCTCCTGCAGCCGCGGCGACTGGGTGCGGACGATCATGCCGTTCTCGACCGGCGTCGTGCACGACGCCGGATAGCCCTTGCGTCCCTCGACCTCGATCAGGCAGAGGCGGCACGAGCCGAACGGCTCGAGGCTGTCGGTCGCGCAGAGCTTCGGGATGTTGACGCCGACCTCGGCGGCCGCGCGCATCACCGACGAGCCCTTCGCGACGGT
The DNA here is from genome assembly GCA_964242935.1 of uncultured Burkholderiaceae bacterium. Taxonomy (GTDB): domain Bacteria; phylum Pseudomonadota; class Gammaproteobacteria; order Burkholderiales; family Burkholderiaceae_D; genus CAHJXF01. The sequence continues at coordinate 11,422 of CAXTDA010000048.1, forward strand.
GACTTCGTAGCCGTCGATGGTCAGCGTGACTTCCTCGATCGATGTGCGGCGCGGCGTGCCGTAGTCGCGTTCGCGCTTCAGTTCAGTGATCATCGTGTCTCTCCGGTGCCGGTCAGGCGGGCTGCTTGTGTTGGGCCACGAGTGCGGGATCGCGCTCGAGGTCGGGCTTCGCGAGGTCCAGCGGTGCGATGCCGAAATCTTCGGGATAGTGATCGAGCGCCGACACGACCGGGTACGGCGTCATGCCGCCCATCGCGCAGAGGCTTCCGTAGACCATCGTGTCGCAGAGGTCGCGGAGCAGCTGGACCTGCTGGACGCGCGGGTATTGCGCGGTCGGCTTGACGATGCGGTCGATCACCTCGACGCCGCGGGTCGACCCGATGCGGCACGGCGTGCACTTGCCGCAACTCTCGATCGCGCAGAACTCCATCGCGTAGCGCGCGAGCTGCGCCATGTCGGCGGTGTCGTCGTGGACCACGATGCCGCCGTGGCCGACCGTCGCGCCCTTCGCCGCGTACGCCTCGTAGTCGAGCGGCACGTCCCAGTGCGCCTCGGGGACGTAGGCGCCGAGCGGGCCGCCGACCTGCACGGTCTTGATCGGCCGGCCGCTCAGCGTGCCGCCGCCGTATTCGTCGATCAGCGTGCGAAGCGTGACGCCGAACGCCAGCTCGACGAGCCCGCTCCGCTTGATGTTGCCGGCGAGCTGGAACGGCAGCGTGCCCTTCGAGCGGCCCATCCCGTAGTCGCGATAGAACGCGGCGCCCTTCGCGAGGATGATCGGCACGCTCGCGAAGCTGATCACGTTGTTGATCACGGTCGGCTCGCCGAACAGGCCCTCGATCGCCGGCAGCGGCGGCTTCGCGCGGACGATGCCGCGCTTGCCTTCGAGGCTGTCGAGCATCGCGGTCTCCTCGCCGCAGACGTACGACCCGGCGCCCTTCCGGATCTCGAGTTCGAACGCCTTGCCCGAGCCCTGGATGTCCTTGCCGAGGAATCCGGCCGCCGTCGCGCGCACCACCGCCTCGCGCATCGTCGCGACCGCGTGCGGATACTCGCTGCGGATGTAGACATAGCCCTTCGTCGCGCCGACCGCGATGGCGGCGATCGTCATGCCCTCGATCAGCATGTACGGGTCGCCCTCCATCGTCATGCGATCGGAGAACGTGCCCGAGTCGCCCTCGTCGGCGTTGCACGCGACGTACTTCTGGCCCGACGCGGTCGCGAGGACCGTCTTCCACTTGATGCCCGTCGGAAACGCCGCGCCGCCGCGGCCGCGGAGACCCGACTGCGTGACCTCGTCGACGATTCCCGCGCCATCCAGCGTCAGCGCGCGACGCAGGCCCGCCCAGCCGTCGTGCGCCTCGTAGTCGGTGATCGACAACGGGTCGGTGATGCCCATGCGGGCGAACGTCAGCCGTTGCTGGCTCGCGAGATACGGGATGGCTTCGGTCGGGCCGTGCCGGAGCGCATGGTCGCCGCCGCGAAGGAGGCCGGCGTCGAGCAGCGAAGCCACATCCTCCGGCATCACCGGACCGTACGCGACGCGGCCTTCGGGCGTCTCCACCTCGACCAGCGGCTCGAGCCAGAACAGGCCGCGCGAACCGTTCCGGACGACCTCGACCGTCTCGCCGCGCGACGCGCAGGCCTCGGTCAACGCGGCGGCGACGTCGTCGGCACCGACCGCGAGCGCGGCCGAATCGCAGGGTACGTAGAGTCGGACAGTCGTCATGCGGCGATCTCCATCCGCTCGGCGATGCGCTCGAACTTGGCGAACGACATGCGGCCGTACGGCTGGTCGTCGATCATCATGTTCGGCGACATCGCGCAGAGCCCGAGGCAGTACACCGGCAGCAGCGTCACCGCGCCGTCGGACCGCGTATGGTGCGACTGACAGCCGAGCACCTTCTCGGCGTGCGCCAGCAACGCATCGCCGCCGACCGACTTGCACGACTCGGCACGGCAGATCTCGACGACGTGGCGGCCGGCCGGCTTGTCGCGAAAGAAGTGGTAGTAGGTGATGACGCCGTGCACCTCGGCGCGCGACAGGTTCAGCGCGACCGCAATCGCCGGCACGACGTCCTCGGGGATGAAGCCGAGCGCGGTCTGGATGTCGTGCAGGATCGGCATCAGCGCGCCGGGTTCGTCGACGTGCCGTGCGAGGACGGCGTCGATCGTCGATTGATGCTGGGGGTTCATCACGCGGTCTCCGGTATAGGCGCTATGCGACACAAGCGCCCTTTCTGATCCGTTGCAGTCTAGGGGCAACCGTCTTCTCCGTGCAATAGGCGCGAAGCAGACCATTCCATATGCGTTGCGGAGCATAAGTAACAGCCCTAATATCGCGTCATGCATCAGGTCAGCATCAAACCGCAATGGACCATCAACCGCCCCGGCGGCGCCGCGCTCGCGGAGCGCACCGTCGCGCTGCTCGTCAGCGTCGCCGAGCACGGCAGCCTGCTGAAGGCCTGCCGCACGCTCGAGGTCTCGTATCGCCACGCGTGGCAGCTGATCCGCCGCGGCGAGGAGCTGCTCGGCGCGCCGTTGCTGCGGATGGAGCGTGGACGCGGCTCGTCGCTGAGCCCGCTCGCCGAGAAGCTGGTGTGGGCCGACCGGCGCATCGCCGCGCGCCTGTCGCCGATGCTCGAATCGCTCGCGTCCGAGCTGCAGGGCGAGATCGATCGCGTGCTGACGATGGTGCCGCCATTGCTCCGCATCCACGCGAGCCACGGCTTCGCGATCGAGGCGCTGCACACCGCGCTCGGCGCTGCGGGGATCGTCACCGAACTGCGCTACTGCAACAGCACCGAGGCGCTCGCCGCGCTGCACATGAAGGGTTGCGAGGTCGCCGGCTTCCACGTGCCGGTCGGCGAGTTCGAGGCGGCGGCGGTCGCGCACTACCGGCCGTGGCTCGATCCATCGTCGCAGAAGCTGATCGGCATCGCGACGCGCCGGCTCGGGCTGATGGTCGCGAAGGGCGACCCGAAGAAGGTCTACGGGATCGAGGACCTCGCACGGCCCGACCTGCATTTCGTCAATCGCCAGGCGGGGTCGGGGACGCGCTTCCTGCTCGACCTGCTGCTGCAGAAGCACGGCATCGACCCGGCAGCGGTCCACGGCTACGAGCAGTGCGAGCTGACCCATGCGGCGGTCGCGGCGTTCGTCGCGAGCGGCATGGCCGACGTCGGCTTCGGCGTCGAGACGCCCGCGCGGCACTTCAAGCTCGACTTCGTGCCGCTGCAGACCGAGCGCTACTTCCTGCTCTGCGACGAGCGGTCGCTGGAGGCTCCCGCGGTCCGCGAGATGCTCGCGATCCTGCAGGGCGCCGAGTTCCGCGCCGCGGTCAACCGGCTGCCCGGCTATCAGGCGAACGACGGGACCGGCATCGTGACCGATCTCGAGTCGATCTTTCCGACGCCTCGTCGACGTCGGTCGAAGCCGGGTCGTACCGGCGCATAGGGACCGGACGACCTCAGGTCGCGCTCGCGATGTCCTGCGACTGCAACCTAGACCACTCGTCGTCGGAGAACAGGCGCGAGCGTGTGAGGAAGCGCACGCCTTCGGGACCTTCGAGCGAGAACATGCCGCCGCGGCCCGGCACGACGTCGATG